>JBMFPI010000166.1:0-7752 GCA_049969195.1 Armatimonadota bacterium | reverse complement strand
CTCCACGCACTCAGCAATGGAGACAGTATGAACCAGCAGCAAACACCTCGCAAGGTGCGGATGGTTTGACGGTTACGTTGTGACAGGCCCGTCTTCGGCGATTCCCCGGCTCAGTCGAGAAGACAGGCCGGGGTATGTTGCCCCGAATCCCAGGTCGGGCCGGCATCTTGCCGTATCAGCTCAGTCTTGCGCGACTAGCGTTCTTAGCGGAGCGAAGAGTCTCGGCCTCATACGGAGATCCTTGGCCGCGCTCAGGATGACGTTCCTGGAGAACTGAACAGTCTCTACGAGACAGGCGGGCTGCGAAATCAGAGCGACTCGGAGGATTCGGCACGTGAGGATCAGGTAAGCGCCCCAGCAGAAACTATGCTCGGCGCTGTCGGGAGGAAAGGATTTTCTCGGCCTCTCGATACTTCACCACGGTCCGCCGCGCAACGTCGTACCCGCGCTCCCGCAATTTGTCGGCTATCTGTTGGTCGCTCAAAGGATTGGCGGGATCTTCCGAAGCAATAAGCTCGATAATCATGTCCTTGATGGAGACGGACCCGTCGAAGAAAAAGTCGAAAGGCACTATCTCTTCGCTCGGCAATTGGACGTACTTATTCGCCGTAGCACGGCTGACGGTGGATTCGTGGATCTTGAGCATGCGGGCGAGTTTGGTGCGTGTAAGCGGTCTCAAAAACGCCCTTGACCCCGTCTCGAGGTAGCCCTGCTGATACTCCACTATTGCCTTTGTAATCTGGCGCAGGGTCCTGCGGCGCTCGTTGATATAGCGAATGAACAGATCGGCCCGCTCGACGAATTGCACTATGTGTTGCTTGTCCTGCTTGCTGTACTTGCTGCTATTTCCGTTCTTGAGGTCCTCGTACATCGAGCGGTATCTGGAATTGACTGTCAGGAAGTAATGCTCGTTGCCGACGACCTCGATGTCATAGCCGGCCTGCGTTCTTCTGACGATGACGTCGGGTCTGATACTGGATACATGCTGGTCCGCTCCAGTCTGAAAAGGCGGCCTGAACCCGTTCCCGGGATATGGGTTTAACTGCTTCTTTATGAACGCTATGGCGTCGCTGACGTCTTTGGCCGTCACCTTCAGGCGGCGAGCTATGCGTCCGATTCGGCCGGCGAGCATTTCCTGCCAGTAGTTGGTGACCACAGCCAAAGCTACCGGATTACCCTGGCCGTCTTCCTGGAATCGCTGCAGCTGGATCCTCAGACACTCCTGCAGGTTGCGCGCGCCGATGCCCGGCGGATCGAACGTCTGTATCGTGGAGAGAACGGCCTCAACTTCCTCGCAGCTTCTGTCAAGCTCCAGGGCAAATTCCTCCACTGAGCCTTCCAGATAGCCGGAGTCATTGATGTTAGATATGATATACTCGCCGATGGCCCACTGCTCCGAAGGGAGCGTCGCGCGCATCAGCGAGTTGAGATGGTCATGCAGTGTTATCTCGTTGCGGATGTTGGCGATGAAGTCAGATTCGTCGTCTGCGTCGGCCGCGAAGTCGATGGGTTGCTCAAGCTCGTAGACCGAGATATCGACGTCGTCGCTGGTAATTACCCGCTTGCGGAAAGGGCAGTCGATGCAAAGAGTGCGCGGCTGGTCACAGTTCTGGCATGGGTCCTCTTCCGGCACCTCGAGCGCAGGGTTCTCCGCCAGTTCCTGCTCGACGGCCTGCTGCAGCTCCATAGACGTGAGCTGCAGTATGTTGTTGGCCATGATCAGCTTCGGGTCGATTCTCTGTGTAAGTGTCTGCCTCAGACCCTGTTCGATCAGCAACCCCGGCTCACCTCCCTCGTCCTGGGTCACCGCATTTGTTGTCAGTGCGGGCCGAGGGGAAAACGTCTATTCTCGGTGCTGCGCAGGTAATCCGTTACTTGCGGGGCCTATCGCACCGGGCCGTACCGGCTTCCTGCCCGGCTTGTGGAGGTATACTTCCACTCGGAGTATACCACCCGTCTGACCCAATGTCAATCGACACTTTCAAACAGGCTATTGTGGCAGGCGTGTTTGCGCCCTATTGCGACGGCCTCAGGGACAGGACGGGCCGGTCTCAGCGTCCGGCGATGTCTGAGGTCGGGGAGCCGTCCAGCCGGCGGTCCTCTGCATGCTTGCGCCGAAGCAATTCCCTAGCCGCCGACTTATCGCCCGGTGCCAGGCGCCCCTCTATCACCTCTGCCTCCAGATATTTCTTAAGCCTGCCTATCTCCGGCCCAGGGTCCAGACCCAGGGTTTCCATTATCTCCCGCCCGGAAAGCGGACTTGTCAACTTCTTGCCGGCAAGCTCGCCCTTGACCCTTGCTATGTGCTGGCGAAGAGCCGCGATATCCACCGTCGGCATGTCCGGGTTCGCCGCGGACTTGTCGGCCTCCGTCAGGCGGATTGCGTCTTCTAGGTGGTCGCCGGCATCCCTTATCAGCCTTCGCACGGCTGCATCAGACCACCCATTGTCATATTCCCCAACTCGCAGGTGCATTGATATGAGAAATGCGACCTGATCGATCTGCGAGCGCGGAAACCTGAGGCGCGTCATCAGTTTGCGCGCAATTCGCGCGCCCACGGTCTGGTGGTGATAAAAATGGACCGCGCCCTTTTCGTCCACACTGCGTGTTTCGACTTTGCCTACGTCGTGCAGAAGCGCACTCATCCTCAGAACAATGCCGCACTCGACGGGGATGGACTCAAGGGTCTTCATCGTGTGCGTCCACACGTCGTAAATGTGATAAATGTTCTGGGTGACGCCGTACATCGCAGCAAGCTCCGGCGCGAACTGGTCGAGCAGGCCCGTTTCGCGGAGCATCTCCAGGCCACAGGTAGCGTTCCGGCACATGACGATCTTGACGAACTCATCCCGAATCCGCTCGCCGCTGATTATTCTCAGCCTATGGGCCATCGCCCGAAGCGCCTCATATGTGTCCGTGTGGATCGCAAAACCCAATCGAGCGGCAAACCTAACGGCGCGCAGCATGCGCAGGGGGTCATCTTCGAAAGTTATCAGCGGGTCTTGCGGAGTTCTAATGATCTTGTCGCGAATGTCGCGCATGCCCGTGCCAGTGAGGTCTATGATCTCGCCGGTATGCAGGTTCTCCATTAGGGTGTTTATGGTGAAGTCGCGTCGGGCCGCATCTTCGACGAGCGTCGCCGGGACGGTCGCGGGCTTGCGGCTTCCCGGCTCGTAGGATTCTTTGCGCGCGCCGACCAGCTCGACCTGGCAGCCGGCGACGGTGATCATGGCAGTGCCGAACCGAGGGTAAACAACGGGCGGGTGCTCTGCGATTCCCCTGTCGTGGAGAAACCGGGCCAACTTTCCGGCGTCGCCCTCGAGCACGATGTCGATATCTTCCGATCCGTCGGCTGACTCCGATATTGCATCCGGTTCGGTCTGGGCGAAGGCTGCCAGGAACCTGTCCCGAACGACGCCGCCGACCAGATACAGGCGGCCTTCGTAATCAGTGCCCTTAGTCGCCTCCCTGAGGATGTCGATTACCCGGTCCATTGCCGAACTGCTCCATGGCCGCCTGGAGGGCGTTTTCGAGTTTGCGCTGCTGGAATAACAGGGTTATATCGCCCCGGGTGCGCTCGAGGACGCCGCGCACCATATCGGTTTGCCGGCGCAGGCCCTGGGTAACGGCGTCGGGGTAGTCGAAGGTGATCAGGGCGTAGTAGACCTCGTCCATGATGTTGAGTATGCGCTCGGCCCGCTCCAAATCACCTCGTCGGAGCACGTCCAGGACGTGTCTGCGGCTTTCGCCGACGGCTTCAGCAAGCCCGTTGAGGTATGCGGCAGGCTCGACGTGCAGCTCTTCGTAATGCGGCAGGGGAAGCTCGCGAATGATCGCGTACGTAAGCTCGGCTTCTGCATACTCCTTTTGTGCATCCTGGACATAGCCTGTGAAGTATATCTCAGGCTTGGCTTCCAGGAGCCGTCTTGTCTCCTCGACCTTAGACCGCGCCTCGGACTTGAGCGCACACGCGTCCTCGTAGTCCTCTCTGTGGCTTGCCCGGATCGAGTTGGCCGAAAGCCGTATGACCTCGCGGGAGAGCCGAAGAGCCTCCTCGCGAACCTGGTTCGTCTCGTCAAGCAACGCGCGAATTTGCTCGGATATGCTCTCTATGTTGCCCAAGTCGTTTTCCTCTTCAGGTGCCCACTGGTTGTTATGGCTGTCCAGGTCGCGCCCGTACGCGCGCATCAATCATACCACCGCGCAGGCCGTTCGGCAAGGGAGAAGCCCCGTAGGAGATCGCTTAGTTTCGCGAGCATCACGTCAGGCTGAACTTGTTTCAGCATCCAGGCGCGGAAGGGGTGGATGCTGAACCGGGTTCAAGACGACCGGGTCCCGGGGTTTTCTATGCTGCAGGAATGGTTGAGTTCGACCACGCGGGACAAGCACGCCAGGCTCAATTTCCGCGGCGCAATCGCAGGATCTGCAAGAAGCGGGCAATATGCAGGCAGGAGTTGCTCTTGGGCGACAGGTCTCGGACGATGCGCCGGAACTGCCGTGCAGCGGGAACGGGTCTGGTGTGACGAACCCGGCAGAGCAGCACGGCGGTGAGTTACCGCAGGACACAGAGGGGATCTACCACCCTCACCCTAACCTCTCCCGTCAAGGGAGAGGGAGCTTGGCCTCAGGGTGTTGCGGCAGGCGCGCTTCCGCCGGTTCTTGCGCTTAAGTCGAGGCGTGCCGAATCGTCGAAAACGCCGTGTTTGGGCTGTATCGCAATAACCTCCGGGACACTCGGCCCGGTTGTGGTTAACTCCGATGGAGCGGGGCAGTTCGATTCCGCAGCCGGCTCGGCGCAGACGGCCCGGCCGGGGTTAGCTCTTGGTCTGTTCCATATTTTCGAGCAGCTCGTTGACGCTTGTGAGCTTCTCGAGTTCGAAATGGGCGTCTATGCACTCGTGGATGTCGATCGGACCCATCTCGTCGAACTTGCGCTGCTCCTCGGGCTCAATCTCGGACGGCACGTCGCTGAGTATGCCCTCTTCCCAGTCTTCCTGCTTGACGAACTGTTCGCCCAGCTTCTTGCACCTCGAGCAGCGGAACTTGACGTATACGAAGCTGGGTCCGACTAACCGCAGGTAATACCCCGTTTGCATGACGTCCCTGGCAAGTATCCTCTGGCCGCAGTTGCACTTAATCACAGTTCTCGCGCTCAAAGTACACCTCCATGCACAGTGTCGTGCTTGGTTACCTGCTTCAGTCGGCGAAGCACGAACCCGAGCAGCATGTTTCGCCCAAGCTCAATTTCATTATATCACCGTGCGCCGCACTTGCCAAGGGCCTGGGGCCACAGAGACTGTTCAGTTCCGCAGGAACCACGTCACGCCGGACCTGTTTCAGCATTCAGGCGCTAAGGGGCCGATCCCGAATCAAGTTTAGGAAGACGCAGTCCCGGGCGTTCGCGCCCGCAAGACTGAGCCGATGTTTCTCGTCCGCGTTTACGTTGCACCTGAGCGCTGCGGAATGTATAATTGGCTTTAAGAGGCATCTGGAGAATGATCCAGCTTGAGCACGTAACCGTCGAGTACCCGAACGGCGTTCGGGCACTGAGTGACGTCAGTCTTTCGATAGCCAAGGGCGATTTTGCTTTTGTTGTCGGCCCGACCGGGAGCGGTAAGTCGACCCTGCTTAAACTGCTGTACCGGGAGATCGTGCCGACGGTGGGCACCGTGATCGTCGAGGGCGAGGACGTAGGCTTGGTTAAGCCGGCTGCGGTCCCGTATCTGCGCCGGAGGCTCGGAATAGTCTTTCAGGACTTCAAACTTCTCCCTCAAAAGAACATATGGGAGAACCTTGCGTTCGCAATGCGAGCGATTGGCGCTGCGCCGAAGGAGATCCGTCGGCGGATAGGGGAAGTCCTTGATCTTGTAGGGCTTGCTCATCGCTGTGATTCGTTTCCTCACCAGATGTCCGGAGGAGAACAGCAGCGCGCGGCGATCGCACGGGCTCTCGTGAACCACCCGACGCTGCTGATTGCCGACGAACCGACCGGCAACCTAGATCCGGATACCTCGTGGGGGATCATCCAGCTTCTCAACCAGATCAACACGCAGGGCACTACGATTCTGGTGGCGACGCACGATAACCAGATTGTAGACCGCATGAGAAAGCGGGTCATTGAACTCGACTCCGGCCGTCTCATCCGCGACCAGCAGAGGGGCGGCTATCAGTCTATCGAATGTGTTGAGGATGTGACCTGTGGGACTTAGAAGTCTTGAATACGTGATCCAGGAAGCTTTTACGGGCATCCGCCGCAACGGGCTGATGGCCTTTGCATCGGTTTCGACCATTGCGCTGTCGCTGGGGGTATTGGGCGCGTTCGGGCTGTTGGTACTGGCGGCGAACAACTTCGCGGCGGCGCAGATCAACCGGTTTGAGATCGCTGTTTTCATCGTCGGCCGAGATGAGGCCGAGATAGAGCCGACGCTGCGGCAGATCCGCCAGATGAGCGGCGTTGCCAGCGTGCAGCTCAGGGATCGCGAAAAGGAGTGGGCGGCTCTGAAGCGCGACCGGCCCGATTTCGAATCGGCAGGAGTGCGCATCGATTGTATTCCCTTCGCGGTTGATGTCAAGGTCTCCGATCCGGAGCGACTTTCGGTGATCGCTTCTAAGATTCGCCTGCTCCCGCGCGTTGACGACGTCAAAGAGGGTAGAGAAGCCTATCAGCGGGTGATGGTGTTGGCCCGCGCGGTGAAGGCGCTCAGCATAGTGGGTGTGCTGGTGCTCCTCGTGACGACGGTCTTCATCATCAGCAATGCGATAAAGCTGACGCTGTACGCGCGCCGTCTTGAGATCAGAATTATGCAGCTCGTCGGTGCCACCAACCAGTTCATCCGCCTGCCGCTTGTTATCGAGGGTATCGTCTTTGGCGCGGTCGGAGCGTTGGCGGCCTGGGTGCTGTTGACCATCGGCGGAAGGTATGTATCGAGTGTGGCTCAGCAGATTGTGTTTCTCGGCCGCATCAGTAGCGGCGTCGGCAGCGCACAGCTCGCCTGGTGGCTGGTTTGTCTGGGAGCTCTCATAGGGGCGGCGGGGAGCTTTGTTTCAATTCGCAGATTCCTCCACGATTGATGTTCGGCCTTATTGTGGGCGTGGGGCGGCCCGCCAGCACGGTTGGGCCCCAGCAGGCAGGCGGCAGTCGGTGCTAGACGTGCCGATTAAGGCGGCGAGAGAAGCGTGAGTTTTCTGGTGGCGAACAGAGCAAGGCTGATATGTGTGACGGCGGCGATCGCGATCGCGGCGGCGGTGCCGGCGGCGGTGTTCGGTGCTAAAAAGTCGGCGCTTAGTTCGAAGATCAAGAAAGCAAAGCAGATCAAGGCGCAGATAAGCGCGGTTCGCCACAAGATCCGCATTAAGGAAAGCGAAAAACGGACAGTGATCGGCCAGCTTACGGTTACCGAAGCAAAACTCGAGACCGCTCAAAGCAATCTGGCTCGCAACAAGCTTAGGCTACTTGATGCCAGGGCCGACCTCAACGCCACGATAAAGCGGCTCGAGCGCACGCGCAAGCAGCTCGCGAGGCGCAGGGCTTTGCTTACCCGCCGCGTCATCGACATATACGAGGGCGACGACCTGGACTACGTAGACGTTATCCTTGGCTCCGCCGATATGTGGACATTTCTCACTAGGGCTTATTACCTGAAGCGGATCCTCGACGCCGACACCAGGCTGATCGCCGAGATCCGGGCGGACGAGGCGGCCATCGAGCGCGACCGCAGACGCCAGGCGCAGCGGGTGAGCGAAATCCAGGGG
>JBMFPI010000165.1:0-7780 GCA_049969195.1 Armatimonadota bacterium | reverse complement strand
TCGCGGTCGCGGCGCGGCGGATGCCGCGCCGGTCGAAAGCCGGGCCGGGGCGTTCAGACTTTCGGCCTGCGCGCTGTTGACGGCCTGCGCGCTGTTCTCGAAAGAGAACGCGGTCGTCCTGCCAGTTCTCGCGTTGGGCTACGCGTGGATACTCGGCTGCCGGATGAGCCGCGCGGAGAAGATCAAGTGGGCGGCAGCGTTCATAGTGCCTATGGCCGTGTTCGTGCTGGTTCGGCGCCACGCGGTACACGTGACCGTGGTGACCCATCCGGAGATAGTGCTGGGCCGGCGCATTCTCGGAATCGGGATAGCGTATGCCGCATATTTGAGAATGCTGCTTGTGCCTCAGGTGGGAAGGGTAGTCTACGATGTTTTCCCGATAGGGATGAAGTATCCTCTGATCGCGCTGGCGGCCTGGCTTGTGCCGACAGGATTGGTCGCCCTCACGCTGCGACTCCGGAGATCCGTGCCCGTCGCGGCGTTTGGGACGATGTGGGTCTTCATCACGCTACTGCCGGTCTCCAACATTCTGCCCGCGGCAAGTCCCATACCCGCCGAACGATTCGTTTATCTTCCCGGTGCAGGCTCGGCTATCGTGCTTGGTTGGCTTGCGAAGGTGATGCTTGATTGGCGGCCGCGGTCGGTCCGCGTGTGGCCCGCTGTAGCCGTTGCGATTGTGGTCTGGTACTTGCTCCTCTGCACCGCCCTCACCATTCAGAGCACCCCGCAGTATTCGTCGAGTCTTGCGTGGGCGCGGGCCATCGCCGCGGCCAACGGTCGGTTCTACCGTTCGTGGTCGGGTTACTACTTCTTGCAGGCCGGCCTGTTCAAGGAGGCCGCCGAAGAGTACAGAGCCGCCATCGAACGTAGCCCCCGGCCGGAAGCTGACGACTTTATCGGGCTCTCAAAAGCGCTGCGCGCGCTCAACCGCTGGGAAGAGGCGATCCGGACGCTTCTGGAGGCGCGAGCCAGGTTCGGACCCGACCCCAAGATCGAGCTGAACTTGGGCAACGCCTGCGCCGAGGCCGGCAGGCTGAAGGATGCGCAAGCCGCCTTCGAGCGCGCCGTCCGGCTCGATCCCGGATCAGCGGCGGCCTGGGTTGGCCTTGGGCGAGTTAGGTTCGTCTTGCACGACTACGCCGGGGCAGTTACCGCGTACACCTTCGCAGAATCGATCGCCGAACTGCTCCCGGTCGACCGCCTCAGGTTCGGCCTCGCCTGCAAGAGAACCGGACTGCTCGAGAGGGCGCTGGAGCAGTTTCGCCGCGCGGCAGAGCAGGACCCGCGAGGCAAGATAGGAAAACTCGCCGGAGAGGAAATCGGACGGATCAGACATTGAGCGCTGGCCGGGGACGCCCCAGACGGCGTGAGATGCCCCTGCTCAGATCCTCGCGTTAGCGAGCCTGATCTTCCGCCGGGTCTCAAGAATGCGCAAAAGCCAGTAAAGGAGCAGCGCGAACCCGGCGTTATAAATACATTCTCCCAGCACTATCCGTCCGGCCTGATCTAGCGGCGCGCGGGGGTTCGCGATGAGAAACAGTCCCTCGCACACCGCCGTCAGCCACGCAGCCGAAAACACCGGAACCACCGGGTTATCGGTGAAGAGTCGCGTGGTGGCCAGACCGGCCAGGAAGCCCGTCAGCGTCCGGGTCACGATGAAGCTGCCGACGCTCAGTCCTACAGCAGATCCCTCCACCAGGCCGGCCGCGAAGCCCAGGGCGGCGCCTGCGAGCGGGTCGGCGGCCAGCGAGTAGGCGATCAATACCACAAGTACCAAATCCGGCCGCGCTCCCATCAGCGACATCCCTGCGGGCAGGTTCCCCTGTATTCCTGCCGCTGCCAACAAGCTTGCGACCGGCCACACGTACCTTTTCATCCGCCTGCCCCACGTCTCACCACGAGAACCTGCTCGACCTCGTCCAGCCTCACGCTCGGGCGCACCAGCGCAGTTGTAGTGCCCGGCGTCGCATCTCTGACAACCCTGATCACGCGCCCGATTACGAACCCCTTGGGGATTACTCCGCCCATTCCCGAAGTTACCACGATGTCCGACTTCCTGACGTCCGCGTCTTTAGGGAGGTAGTTCAGCGCGAGATAGTCCGAACCTTGGCCCTGCAGTATGCCCGTGCTTCTTGATCGCCGCACCATTGCCCCTACCGCGCTTGCCGGGTCCGTTATGGCCGCCACCTGGGAACTTGTCAGGTTCGACTCGACCACCTGCCCGACCAACCCGCGAAAGTTCACCACGGCGTCTCCCGGCTCGACCCCCGATCGCCTGCCGCGGTCGATGATGGCGGTCTCGAACCAACTGCTGGCATTTCGCGAGACGATCTCAGCCGCGACTACATCAAGCGGAACGTTTTGCTTGAGCCCGAGCAGTTTGCGAAGTCGCGCGTTCTCATGTGCGGCCTCCGCAAGCTGGGCATTTTCGCGGGTAAGCCTTCGCACCTCGGCCCTCAAACGGGCGTTTTCCCTGAGGATCGACCGGCGAGGCCTGGCGACACGTACTAGCCACTCTCCTAGCGCGAACACACGGCGCGATGCTATGCTCAATGGGGTAAGCGCGAGCCGGACCGCGTCATTTGCCACGAACGATCTGCCGGAATCTAGCGCGCGCTTGTGGGCTACCCCGGTGAGGATACCCAGGATCAACAGGCTGGTTAGTGAGATGGCTATCCTGTGACGGAATACGCTCATCCCATACCGCGCGGAAAACCGCGAGAAGTGGTTCCCAGGAGGATCTTTTTGAGTGCGGGGTTGCTCTCGGATTCTTCCAGCGCCTTGGCGGTGCCGATGACGACGCAGCTGAGGGGGTCCGGGGCGATGTGAACTGGCATACCGGTCTCTACGTTGATGAGCGTATCGAGCCCTCGCAGAAGCGCTCCACCGCCCGCGAGCACGATGCCGCGCTCCATGATGTCAGCCGCCAGCTCCGGAGGAGTTGCCTCCAGGGTCAGCTTAACGGCCTCAACAATCTCCATCACCGGGTCGCGTATGGCCTCGCGGATCTCCTCGCTCGACACCACCGCACTCCTCGGCAGGCCGGAAATCAGGTCTCGGCCTCGAACCTCCATAGTTAACTCTTGTTCGAGCTTATAGGCCGACCCGACCTCGATCTTCACTTCTTCTGCCGTCCTGTCGCCGATCAGGAGGTTGTAAGCCTTACGCACGTAGGCTACAATCGCCTCGTCGATTTCATCTCCGGCGACTCTGATCGACCGACTCGTCACGATGCCGCCGAGCGAGATCACGGCAACCTCGCTCGTGCCCCCGCCGATGTCGACGATCATGCTCCCTGTCGGCTCGCTGACTGGCAGTCCCGCGCCGATAGCAGCGGCGAAAGGCTCTTCGAGTGTGTAAGCTTCAGCCGCTCCGGCTTTGATTGCTGCCTCCTTGACCGCGCGCCACTCGACTTCGGTCACACCGGAAGGAATCCCAACGACCACCGTCGGCTGGATCAGTCCGTTGTGCCGGTGCACCTTCCTGATGAAGCCGCGCAGCATTTGCTCGGTCTGGTCGAAGTCGGCAATGACGCCGTCTTTGAGCGGCCTGATCGCAACGATGGTGCCCGGGGTGCGGCCTAGCATTCGTTTGGCTTCCTCGCCGACCGCTAGAACCTTGCGCGATTGGGTGTCGAGAGCGATTACGCTCGGCTCGCGCAGCAGAATGCCCCGCCCCCGCACATGAACCAGCGTGTTGGCAGTGCCGAGGTCTATCCCGATTCCCCGCGAGAACCTGCTGAATATCCTGGAGAGAATTCCCACGACAAGTATGATAGCATAAACGCCGACAAAATGCATAGGCTGGGAGGCCGGTGCGATAGAATGCATTTTCACTAATTCGAGGCTTCTTGAGACTGGGCAGGAGAATCGCCGAAAACGCGCCTATCGGAACAACCTGCTCTCCCCGCGGATTGACCTGCCGTTCGGGAGAGGGGTATAATGTCTCGGTTGAAACCGAGAGAGGTAGGCGTTTTTGGTTCTTAAGATTGCATTGCCAAAGGGCAGCTTGCAAGAGGCGACATTCGCACTGCTCAGGAAGGCCGGATGGGAATTTCGGGTCGATGCTCGATCGTACCATCCGACCTGCGACGATCCGGAGATCGAGGCCACACTCCTGCGCGCTCAGGAGATCCCTCGCTACGTCGAGATGGGCGCCCTCGACGCCGGGATCACTGGGTTCGACAACGTCATGGAGTGCGACTCGGATGTGCACGAGGTCTGCGAACTCATTTACTCCAAGGCGACCTCGCGGCCGTTTCGGTGGGTTCTGGCGGTCCCGAAGGACTCGCCCATAAAGAGCGTCAAGGACCTCGAGGGAAAGCGCATCGCGACTGAGCTCGTCAACTACACCAGACGCTACCTGGCAGAGCACGGCGTTAGCGCCGACGTGGAGTTCTCGTGGGGCTCGACCGAGGTCAAGGTGCCGGACCTGGTAGATGCCATAGTTGACGGCACCGAGACCGGGAGCACCCTTGCGGCTCACGGGTTGAAGATAATCGATGTGGTGCTGGAATCCACTACACGCATCATAGCCAACCACAGGTCCTGGGCGGACTCCTGGAAGAGGCGCAAGCTCGAGAATATCGCGATGCTGTTGCAGGCGGCCCTGAATGCGGAAGGCCTCGTCGGTTTGAAGATGAACATCCCGAAGACCCGGCTTGACAAAGTGCTAGAGGTGCTTCCGTCACTCAAGAAACCTACCCTTTCACCGCTGGCGGGTGACGAATGGGTCGCCGCGGAGATTATCGTGGAGGAGAAGACCGTGCGCGAGCTTGTGCCTAGGCTCAAGCGAGCGGGAGCGTCGGGGATAGTAGAATATCCTCTGAACAAAGTGATCTACTAGTCCGGAATTCGTCGTGCACAACCGGGCTCGGGGCTGGTGAGCATCGGATCCACGCACCTGGGGAGTTCAGGGGTCTTGCGATAGAACCCAAGCCCGGCCGTTGCGGCGCTTCGACGCTTCGTAACCGGGCGGAAGAATCGCCGTAAACGGGTCTATCGCGCTAGCTCGAGCGAGTGCGGCACAGCTGCCGGCTTGTGATTTCCGGGAGGTCGCGCGCTTGATCTCTCATTTATGCGGCAATCTTGCCAGGGTTGAGGCAGACTACGCCGTTGTCGATGTCGGCGGGGTTGGCTACAAGGTCAATTTGCCGCTGTCGGTCCTAGCTCGCCTGCCCAAACTCGGCGAGAAGGTGAGACTGCTCGTAACCACCGTTGTCAGGGAAGATTCCATCACCCTTTACGGTTTTTCCGACGAAGCCCAGCAGGGTATGTTCGAGTTGCTGATCGGCATTTCGGGCGTAGGCCCCAAACTTGCGCTGAACATTTTGTCCGTTATGCCGGTCGAACAGATAGTCCGCGCGGTATCGACCGACGGTTTCCACGATCTGAGCCGCGTGCCGGGTGTCGGCACGAAGACGGCTCAGCGGATCGTAATAGAGCTTAGGGAGAAGATAGCGGCTTCGGTTTGGGCCCATGAGGTAAGGACGGCGTGCTCGCCGGAACAACAGGTGATTGACGATGCGGTTGAGGGCCTTGTAGCTCTGGGCTACGGTCGCAACGATGCCCGGGCTGCCGCCGAGAAAGCGCTGAAGGAAGCCTCCAGCGGTCGGGATACGGCAAGTCTGGTGACCGCCGCGCTTAAGCTGTTGTCAAGGTCGTAGTCCAATCAGCGCTTAGCCCCCGGAATCAGGCGCGGCATCGGTACGGCGCAAGGCTCGGGCAGACCGAAATCTCCCGATTCACCGCTTTGCAGCAAGAGCTGGGACAGGTTGGGCAATGGAAGAGCAGACACGCCTGGTATCTCCCGTCCGACGGGACGAGGATAACGAGATAGAGAGCTCGCTCCGGCCGCGTCGGCTGAACGAGTTTATCGGGCGCGACAAGATCAAGCAGAGCCTCAGTGTTTTTATCGAGGCCGCACGGATGCGGGCCGAGCCGCTCGACCACGTTCTGCTTTACGGTCCCCCCGGCCTCGGCAAGACCACTCTCGCCTACATCGTCGCCAACGAGATGGATGCGCCGGTGCGGAGCACGTCCGGCCCTGCCATCGAGCGGCCTGGTGATCTGGCCGCAATACTCACCAACATCGAGCCGGGAAGCGTTCTTTTCATTGACGAGATACACAGACTCAACCGGGCTGTGGAAGAAATACTGTACCCGGCGATGGAGGACTATCAGATCGACCTGGTGATCGGCAAGGGGCCGGCGGCGCGCTCGATCAAGCTCGAATTGCCGCGATTCACCCTGGTCGGCGCGACGACCCGCGCAGGTCTGATAACCTCGCCCTTAAGGGGCCGTTTTGGTATCGTCTATAACTTTGAGTTCTACGATGTGGAGAGCCTGAAGACGATAGTTATGCGGTCGGCGCGAATACTCGACATCCTGGTGACGGAAGACGGCGCCTGCGAGATCGCTAGCCGGTCGCGGGGGACGCCCAGAGTTGCCAACCGCATTCTGCGGCGCGTTCGAGACTACGCGCAGGTTCGGGCACAGGGTGCCATCGATAGGAACGTGGCCGTCGAGGGTTTGGAAATGCTGGAGATCGACGAACAGGGCCTCGACGACGCCGACCGCCGCCTTCTTCGCACCATAATCGAGAAGTTCGATGGAGGGCCGGTAGGTATTGAGACTGTCGCTGCTGCCATCGGAGAGGAACGCGACACGATCGAAGATGCCCATGAACCGTACCTGATTCAGATTGGCTTCCTGGCGAGGACGCCGCGAGGACGTGTCGCCACCAGGCGCGCGTACGACCACTTGGGCATCAAACCGAACGCAGCACAAGCCGGCCTGTTTTGAAAAGCGATGAAATGCCCGCGATGCGGCACAACTAACGGCAGGACTAACAGGTTCTGCAGGGGTTGCGGGTTGCGGCTGGAGGGTCTGTCCCCCAAGCAGCAGGAGAGCCAGGCCGAACCGTCCCGCGAGACAGACGAGGTCGCGCTCGGCGAGGAGCTGTTCGAAGTCTGGCAGATCTATTCCCGCGGAGAGCTCGACAACGCGCTCGGCAGGGTGCAAAAGATACTCCAGAAAACGCCGGAAAGCGCCTCCGCGCACTCGATCCTGGCGCTCATCTTCGAGCGTAAGGCAGAACGCGCTGCGGAGGCAGGTTCTGAGGAGGAGGCGCGGGACTTCCTTAAGCTCGCGATCGCGGAGTACGAGCGAATTATCGACCTTAACCCCGACAGCGCTGCCGACCGTGAAAAGCTTGCTTCACTCAGGATGCGGATCGCGGGGCTTGATGTCGTTTCACGGAGAGCGCAGCGTGCGCGCTTCCGGGCTCTTGTTGGCGCCGTCCCAACCCCTGTCTGGGCCGCGTTCGGAACGTTTCTGATTGTCCTGGTGACCGCGATTATCCTGATCCCCGGCGGCCAACCCGAGAAAGTTACGCCTGCTCGGCCGGGTCGCGCGGCGAAGGTCGCTAACGTTTCAACCCCTCGCCCCCGTGCCCAGTCGACTGCTCCCTCGGAGTCCAGAGTCTACGTCTTCTCCGGCCAGGATAGAACAACCTACTCGCCGACGCCGCCGGTCGTTGGGGCCGTTCCGCAGACGCGTCCGACCGCGAGCCCGATCACTCAGCCTGCCAGGTTGCCCCCGATTCATAGCAGTAACGTAAACGTAAAGGTGGCCCCCGAATCAAAAAGCGCAACCGCGAACGCTGAGAAGCAGGCCGCGCCGGCGTCCAAACCCCCGGAGCCCGAGGAGAAACCGTCGAACAGGCCGGAGGGCGATAGCGTGCTGGCACGCGCCATACAGTTGGGAAAGCAGGGTGCGAC
>JBMFPI010000164.1:0-7831 GCA_049969195.1 Armatimonadota bacterium | reverse complement strand
TCCAACCGATTCTAGCAGAACCGGTCGGAGTCGAACCACCAGCTCTCTCAGCTTTCCACTGCCGACGGGACAGGCTCGTCAGTCAAGTCGGCCATGTAATCCCATCCTACACTGCCGCTTGACCAAGTCGCGCCATCGTAGCTTCTGTCAAGGTGGGGGCGGTTTGACGCTTACACACTCCCTGTCCCTTTATGGGGGAGGGCCGGGGTGAGGGTCCGCTATACTAAGGCAACTCAGGTGCGGCCGCTACGGGCCTGCCGGGCTGGTGTGCCAGGCGCGATGTCGACGATTCTTCCGCTTAGCTCAAGGAGCCTCGGATGGACGAAGGCACCGGGTTTGCGGTCTACCGCTGCAACTCCTTTTTCATTAGCGCGAATCTTCGGGACTCCGTGAACCCCGCCTGGGCATACAATCGGGCGACCCTGTCGTCGGTCCACAGGAACCAGGCGTTATGCAGACCTTTAGCCCGCATGGCGTGCAGGCATCTGAAAAGGAGTACAGCGCCGATGCCGCGGCCGCGTTCGCTCGCCGACACCCCGAAAGGCCCGAACCTGCCTGCGTTGTCGTGCTGGCAGTAGCCGACCACTTTGCCCTCTTCGTGCGCGATCCAGACGTTGTCAGGCCGGAACTCGCCGGTTGTGATTTTGGTCATGGCCTCGCGCGCAAATCGCTGCCAGTCGCCGACGAACTCCGTCTTCATCCACTCCATAAGCGGGGGTATCAGCTCGGGTCTGAACGGTTCGATGGTAACCTTGCCCTTGAGTTGCGCCTCTTTCTCCTGGACCCAGTCGGGGGTCTTGAGATGAACCAGATTGGCATCCATCGAAAGCGTTCTGTATACTTCGACGAAGCCGAGCGACTTAAAGAACTCCAGCGCCTCTGGGTAGGCGTTCACGTCGACGCCGGGGATGAAGTAGTTCGGGGCGTAGGAGGAGACCAACGTGCTCGTGCAGTTGTTTGCTCGGAACCATTCCTCGAGTTCCCCAACCAGCCTCCGCCCGATCCCGCGTCGGCGATAGCCGGCTTCAACGGCGATCAGGGTGATCCAGGATCGGTCGAAGTCGGGCGGCGCGTCCTCGAGCCTGTGCTTACGAACCAGTCCAAGCGCAAACCCGACCACCTCTTGCCCCCGGAGCGCGACGAGGGCACCGCGTCGGTCGAAGTTTGGGTCAAGCAGGACCTTGCGCTGAAAGGTCTCGCTTGTGATCGGGTCGGCGGTCAGGCATCGGTTCAGCAGCGCGACGACCGCGTAGATGTCGCCCGGTTCGTATGGACGGATGGCGGTTGTGTCGGCCCAGTTCTCCACAGGCATTTCCTACAAGACCGCCGTGACGTCGGTCTG
This sequence comes from Armatimonadota bacterium, assembly GCA_049969195.1. Lineage (GTDB taxonomy): Bacteria > Armatimonadota > UBA5829 > UBA5829 > UBA5829 > CALJES01. The sequence continues at coordinate 6,489 of JBMFPI010000164.1, read as the reverse complement.
CTGTCTGATCCTCAACACCGGATAGATCTCGCCACCCACCTTCTCACAAGCGCTGATCCCGGTGACGCGGACATACTGCCACGAGCGGTTGATTGCGACGTCCGGCGGCACGATGCACTTCAGGTTTGCTCCCGATCCGTCGTCTATCACAAACCATTCTGCCGGATTTGACGGGTCGATCTGCAAAACTCTGCCGAAAGTGGTAACCAGCAAGCCGATATTCGTGAGGCCGACCCCGTCTTCGACACCCCTTTGGCCTGAGCCTGTCGCCGGATCATAGCGCCAGTCTCCGCCGCCGACGGATTTGCACCTCATCGCGAGCGGTCCGACGGTGCCGCTCCCTTCGTTGGCAACGCTGGATGCGATCACGTAGCGCTCGCCGCTGGAATCCGTCTGGATCGTGCCGACCACGACAGGCTTCGTCCCCACCGTCAGCCCGTGCGAGGTTTTCTGCACCCTGATCCCGCTGACCCGTTGCGGGTCCTCGACATAGAACCAGTCCGCCGTCGCGCAGGTCACCACGTTATCTCTCAGCACCACAGCCGCGCCGTCCGACTTGCTCTTGGAGTCGGCAACCCGCGTTCCGCGGGTGAATAGTATCGCCTGGCCGTTGGAAAGGAGCGTGCTGCCGTTGTAGCTGTATTTCGCGGCCTTTGTGCCGGTGTTGTTCTCTATTCCGACCGTCGCGCTCCGGCCGGCGCCCTTAGACGCATCCCCGGGCTGGACCTCGGCATATTGGAAGATAAGGTCGTTGCTTTTCTCGCACAACACCGCCTGGAACGTGAGCGGCAGCGTCTGTCCGTAATGAGGCACGCCTGCCCAACTGACAACCAGCTTCCTGTATGGCGCAGTGCCGACCGTCCCGACGCGCACGCTGCCGCCTGCCCCGGGGTTCTGATCGTCCCAATAGGGATAGATCGCTGCATTAGGTGCCGATGTGTTCGGGATGTCGGTGTTGTTGTAGGTCGAGAGGCCGCTGTTTACGAAGCCCAAGAGGCCGTTTGCGCCGACGTACAACTGGCCGTATTCGGTTCCGTAGAATCCGAATGCGAACGGGATCACTATGGCCGTGCTGACCCCATCATCCGACAGGCCGAGATTAGTATGCGCGGATGGGTCGATCCACTCAAAGACAGTCGGGAGAACAAAGTAGTCGGGAAACGTGATATCCACGCTGCGCGAGGCTATGCCGGAGCTGTTCCCAGAGGTGGAAAACGCCTGAGTCTCGATCAGGTGGGTTCCCAAATCCAGCGGCGAGGTTGTGAAAGTGTAACCCTCCGTGTCTTGGTCGAACGCGCCGTCGGCCGCGGATGCGTCGGCCCACGGGCCGCCGTCCACCCTGGACTTGACAGCCGATATCTTGTTGATCGTCACGTCCGCGCGGGTCGGGGAGTCGTAGGGCACGTCGGTCGCAGAGCCGGTGAACGTGACCGCGCCGGGACCGTTGGGAGGAGAAGGCGCGTTTAGAACATTGTTGAGGACGTTGTCTATCGGGTCCGGCCTGCCGTCGGAGTCGCTGTCTCGCCAGCCGATCTGGCCGTTTGTATACTGGCAGATGGCATCCTCGTTCAACCTCATTCTGCAGGGCACGCTGGAGGGGTTGCCGTCCTGGCAGTTGCCGTTATAGACATTGAGGTAACCATAGTATCCGAAGTCGCAGCAGGCATATCCCTGCTGACAGTACTCGTCAGCCGCCAGGAAGATGTGTCCGGTCTCGTGGGAGGCGACGCGGTCCATGTTGTCGATTCCCCAGCCGTCGTTGTCGTATGTCATCACGACGTAGGGCCCGCCGAGGTAAGCATAGGCGAAGTAGCCGCTTGTGAACTTGCCGTCCGCGTCGTTGAGGCTGTCTACCACGATGAACGCGAAGCACCAGTCGGTATGCAAGCTGCTGCGTAGGCTGTTGATGTAGCTGCGAGCACGATCGAACCTGGTGCCGCTCGTGTAGCCCATATTGCTGAAAATGTCGCCCACCCAGGTTTCCTCGTCGCTCCAGCCGTTCATGGTTATGGGCTCGTACTGGGTGGGAACGCTGAATTTAAGGTCGTAATAGAAAGTCAAGTGTGCGGCCTGACCGCCTCTTGTTGCCCACCAGTTCAGACCAGCAACGATTTCGTTATACACCTGTGTCTGCCGCGCGCTGCTCCAGTTCTCCGAGCCACCGTTGGACTCGGGGAGGATGATGCCTACTGCTACCTTGCCGATCATGAACTCGCTGGTCTGATAGGTTCCGGGGGCTGCGCCGAATACCGGCGGCCGGCCGGCTGTCTGCGGGATCTCCGGCGGCAGGGCGTCGCCTATCAGCGGCTCGCCCGAGGAATTTGGAGCGTTGAAGCGGGGCAAGACCAGATGATTCCACGCGCTCGCGCCCGCCGCCACGTCCGGATTCGGCGACTGTTCGAGCTCGGGGACCGCGCCTCGATACAACGCCTCGATATTCGGCATCCCCAGGACCCGGGCTTCCAATCCGAGAGGCACGTCGGCAATCAGAGCGCGCGGCGGCAGCACATGCACGACACGTACGCCGGCTGCCTCCAGGGCCGATATCGTCGCCTCCGTCTCAGCGAAGTCCTTGCCTTGCGTAACGATAAACGCCTGGTCAGCCCCCGCAGCCGCAGCCATCGAAAACAGGGCTGCGACAACCAGGACAAGCACCCACCCGAATCGCGTCATCATACCCCTTCTCTCCTCCGATATACCAATTTCGACCCTGAAGTAATGGCGCCGATCAGCGACCACGCAAAAGCGCACCGGCCCGGCAGCGCAATGGCCCACTTCTGGAACTCAGGTCAGAGCGCTACCAGGCGAGCGCGCCAAGCCGTCCCCGCAGCATACAATCGTCTCCCATCGAGGGCGAGCGGCCCGGCCTAGCCGAGGCCTTTGCGATAGAACGAAAACCCATTCAACCCAACAACTTAGTGACCGCGCGTCCAAGGCAAAACGCCCAGCAGGATTCAGCGCCGTCATTCCCCCGAGGCGTAGAGTGGACATATGGAAGGTAGCACACGCAGGCCGCTTCGTCAAGGGCGAGTAGTGTGTAACAGCTCAGTCTTGCAATCGCAAACGCCCGGGAGCCCGTCATCCTGAAATTGATTCAGGCTCTATCCCTTCGGCGCCTGAATGCTGAAACCTGAGTGCTGAAACAAGTTCAGCATGACGCGATTCGCGCGGAGCTTAACTACCGCGCGATCAGAAAGCCCCGCGCAACCCGAGCGGAGAGCGCGCCGCCTGGCGCGCCGACGGCTGCGAAATGCGGTGTAGAAGCCGTTGGTATCGGTCCCGTTTCGCGCTGTTTTGGCCTCACATAAAACGCTTGCCGGTGGCCTCTTCGTATACGGCCAGGATATTCTCGATGGGGGTGTCCGGCTGGATGCAGTGGGCGGGGGCGAATATATAACCGCCGCCTTTGCCAATCACGTCGATCCTGTGGCGCGCTTCGGCCCGGCACTCCTCGACCGTGCCGCGGGGCAGCGTCTGCTGGGTGGAAATCATGCCGCAGTATGTGAGCTTATCGCCGAACTCCCGCTTGAGTTGCTCGGGGTCCATACCCGCAGGCTCGGGCTGGACGGCGTCAAGGATGTCCAGGCCCATATCGATCAGGCGGGGTTGGAGCAGGCGAGTCGAGCCGCACGAGTGCATCATGGCGAAGGCCCCGTAATCGTGCGCGAGCTTGTAGAACTTCTCGATCCTCGGGCGGAAAAACGAGTCAAAGCACGCCGGGCTCATCGTGGGACCTTTCTGGCTTCCCAAGTCCTCGCCCAGACAAAGTATGTCGATCTTTCCCCCGCCGGCCTCGAGCCCGCGGCGACAGTATTCGTAGTAGAAATCGACCCGCCTGTCAATGATCGCGACGCCTACCTCGTCCTGGATTGCGATGTCTATGAGCACCTGGGCCATCCCACGACCGCGCCCTACGCCGTTGATTATGTCCGGGATCCCGGCGCCTCCGAAGCAGATCGCGTAGTCTTTCACCCGCTCGATCTGCTGCGGGATCACGGAGAAGTCATAATCATCCGGGCTCGGCCACCAGGGGTAGTTGACAACATCATCCATCGTCCGCAGCCCGGCGAGCGAAAGCTCCGCAGCCTCCAGATACTCGCCCCCGGCGCTGTTCTTTACAAGGGTGTATCCGTTGCCCCATTCATCGTAGGCGGCGATCTTCGACCCTGGCTCGGGCCGGCGAGGCCTTGGGCCGCCCGCGGGGCCGACGCTGCGGAAGTCGATCTCAAACACCTCCTCGATCGGCTGTCCCTTGAAGTAATCGTTCAGCTTCGATTGTGCTTCGGGTGTGAGATAGATCTGTATGGGCGGTCTGTCCGGCTGGACGTGCGACACCGCCATCCTGACGCGTTCCTTGGGCGTTATGCGAGCCATCCTGCAGATCTCCTCGCTCAAGTGCCGGCCGATTTCGTCACGAGCCGCGACGTGTGGTACGAACAAACTTAGCCGCACACCCCTCGTTCTCCTAGCAGGTGGCCAGGTGGGACCAGGCCCGAAAAAACCCAAAAAAAAGCGCCGCAGGGTATTGACAACTAGTAGTGAACAGCGTACACTACTATCTGTCAACACGATAGGAGGCTGATTTGCGAACATGTGTTCGATAGACAGGGAGGACGGGCTCGTCAGCGGCACGGCGGCGGTCGGAGAACGGTTGTCCGAAAAACATTACCGCCCGCCGCGGCCGGCAGCGCTGGTCGGGAAAGCACGGCACGTGCGGGACGGGCTGTCTGATCGAAATTATTGCGCCAAAGCGCAAACCCGGCATTTTTGTGGACTCGACGCTCCGCAAGCTAGCAGCAGGGCTGACGGAAACGCGCCTGTCGAGACATTGCGGTCTGACCTCGAGTCGGCGGCGGATGCGATGCTCAGCGCTGCCGGACTGCTCGGCAGAAAAACCGGCGCGCACACGCAGGCCCAGCTCGCGCGCAGGATACGAAATGAGCGCGCCCGTATCCCCGCTCGCGACGAGACTTGCCTGCCGGCCGATATTGTGGACTATCTTGTCGGCAGATAGATAGAAGATCTGATTTATGCGAGCCGTCTTACCGCGCGCCAGGAGATCGTGTATCGGATGCACCTTTCGGGCATGAGCTGCCGGGAGATAGCAGCGATCCTCGGGCGCCGGCGTCAGTCGGTATCGGTTGTCCTCCGGGAGGCTAGGCGTAAGCTGCAGGCGACTTACGCTGACGGGCGATACGCGGGGTGGTACGAGGTGTACCTGAGCGAAGTGAACCGCCCCGCGTATCGCCGCCGGCGGTGATCAACAAGAGTGGTTGCTGCCGTGGAACGCGCCTGTCGCGACGGCCTGTAGTACGTAGTAACCGGCCGGGAGTCGGACCGGCCGGTTACTGGGAGCGGGCAGGGAAACAAGCTTTGGACTCAGCTCACGTTAGCCCCGAGCGTGAGCGCGGTGAAAGTAATCAGGTATACTGCTATCGCCCACCGACATACGGCCCGCGCGAAGCCGGGGTTTCTTCTGCGATACAGCTCCACCGCGATAATGAAAGGCACAAAACTAACCAGCTTCACAAACACGAATGTAGCCGCGCTGTGGTTGATGCAGGCTGCCATGATCGGGTTCTGCTCGACAGCCAATCCTTTCAAAACGAAGAACAACGTCGCCGCCATATCCGCAACGCATATCCCGATCAGAATCAGGCTCTCGGTGCACAACTTCAATCTCATCCGTGCGTCCTTCCTCTGGGCTTGCATGATGAGCTTCTTCAAGAACCGTGCCAGCTCACCCCGTGCAAAGTACGGGTTCGCACGGGTGAATGGGTGAGGTCGTAGTATATGGAGCGGAGGACAGGAGGGCGGCCGGGAGCAGTTGGGGTCATACGGAAAATTAGAAAGCGGACGGCACGGCCGCCTCGGCCGTGCCGTCCGAACTGTGCTGAGAATGTACCCGGCTATTGCGACGGGGCCGTTGTCGACGATTCTCCCGCTTATTTGAGGAGCGTCCAATCGCCGAAAACACCCGGTTTGCGTTCTATCGCGAGTACCTGACGTACCGCCTGGTAGGCGGCGAGCTTGCCTACATTCCGGTAAATACGGCTATCCACAAAAGCGGCGCCGGACCGCCCTCAGTCGGGTGGAAGCCGACGTTGACGGGGGAGCCGACTTTGACGTCATCCATCGTTCCTTTCTTGTCGGGCGCGATTCTGGGCTTGACCCACACGGCGGTCGCGCTGCTCGGCGCCAGCTCCAGCGTCAGTTGCTGGACGGTCTTGACCGTGATCACGCCGTTCTGGATTGCGGTGACGGTCCCTTTGGCCACGGCCGGCATAAACTCAATGTGATCGGCGGCGAGCTCTTCGCCGTTCATCGTACCAGTCGCGGTACCAGTCGCGCGCACGATGCGATAGCCGACGCGCAGGTCTGCCAAGGTTCCCTGGTATCCGTGAGAGCCATATGTGGTGCTGGGGCTGACAACAATGCGCCGCTCAACACCCGCAGGGGGCTCATTGCCCGGGGCAGGCTGCGGCCCGC
>JBMFPI010000163.1:0-7831 GCA_049969195.1 Armatimonadota bacterium | reverse complement strand
TCTGCCAAAAGCATTCCCCTCTCCAGCGGGGACAACTGCCTCTCCGTCGCGGCCCGCGTCGAGACTGCACCCCTAGGCATATCGCCGGGCAAAATTTTGGCGCTGCTCTCCCCCACATTAGCCGATGCTTTTCCCGATTCCAATCTCGATATCTTCATAGCTCTCACCCCGCGATCTGCGGTCCCTCGGGATCTGCACTCAGCATCATACCACCAAACGCGCAAAAAGGCAAACCCCGAAGTTTGGAAACGGCAACCCGGCCGACCTGCCCCGACACTCGCCGGGGTTTAGTCCCGATGGCTTTGCGTCCCCTTCTTTCGAAGAGTTTGCCTTTTTCGTCCCTTTATGTCTCATCCACTATTATCGGCGTTGTGCGGACAGTTCCTCACCCCGTACCCATTTTCTTTTCCCACATTTTTTCGGCCGGGGTCTCACGCCATCACGCGGCCGCACGCGACCTCCTATTGTGGCGAAGCGCAGGAGAGCGTACAAAAAGAAATCCCGCCGGCGAGGGCCGCCTGCGGGCCGCTGCGGAGGGCTGGGAACCCTCCAAGCGAGTAAGAGCCACAACACTTCAAGGAAGGAGAAAAAGATGTTTGTCTCAAGCACTTTTAGGTGCAAGAATCGTGCCAATCCCCGCAGTTTTGCGAGGCTCGCACCGAAAATTCGCTGAGACACACTCATTATCGGCATCTCGGGGATCTTTTTGAAGAGCGGCGCTTGGCAGGCGGGTTGTTGAGAGCCCGCCGGCGCCCCTGAGTGGTTTCGCAGCAAATGTAAGAGGTTCCTGGGATAGAACGCTTACCCGGAGTTCTCAACGATTCGACGCTTGTCAAACTAACGTGACAATCGCCCAAAACGCCCCTCGTCGCACAAAAGCCTGCTAATTTCTCGACTCGGTAGATCGCGCCGCTGGTCGTCAGCGCAATTCCTAACGAAGCTAGCGACCGATCGCCCACCCTACCGCCGAGCGCTCAATGCGCCTCCGGCTCCCGCCGCGCAGCATAAAAGCCTATGACCGCAACTACCATCACGACCAACCCGCCTGCAACCCACAGCCACACGGGCACGGCTCTTGTCCCACTCGAGGCCTCGCGCACTGGGATCTTTTCTCTCAGTAAAGACGAAGCGTCCACTAGCCCGGTGAGGACCGATCTCCTATACCACTGGTAGAAGCGCTCTTTGCCCACCCTGTCGATCAGGTAGTTGAAGCTTTGTAGTTTCTGTTTGTACGTGGGGTCCAATGAGACAATCCTGCCTTCAGTCACCCCCACCTCAGTCCTCGAAGGCCTCCCATAAAACTTCCGAGCTTTACCGGTCGAGAACAGAACAGCTCCCGCCTCTTGGAACCAGAACGGTAACGGCTTCGGGGAAGCCAGGGTAACGTAGGCGTGCACCAGCTCGTGCGCCAGAACGTCTTCGAACTCCTTTTGGAAATCAGTCTGGAGGATCGCTACATATCGGCCTAGTATAGTTACGCCGGTCACTCCCTCTCTCGAGAACGCGGGCCGAAGAACTGCTGGCAGGTTCTCTCTCTTGAAGACCTTCACCAACACCGGTTGGGATGGTGGAGGGATTCTGATCTTCTCGCGAAGGATCACCACCGACGGGACAGTGCTTGTTCTCAGGTCCACTACCTGCGCTCCCTCAAACGCTGCGTCGAGAGCCGCTGAATCCGGCAACGCTTGATTCGAGCCTGTCACGATAGCAAGCGAACCCGACGTCTTCGCCGATTCGACGGTCCCCGACCAGGCGGGAGAAGCCCCGAAGACCCGCTTATCGCAACAGCCCCGATCCATCCCGCCGAGCACCAGCCCTGCGGCCAGGAGTATACTCACACTTGTCGTAACTGCCGCACGCGTCATCATCGTAATCGTAGGAGCCCCGTATTGGACCTGCGCAGGGCTGCTGATCGGCGCTACGTTCGAAGCCAAAGCGTTGGCAACTCTTTTTCTAGAGTGATTTACCAGCCCCGGTTGCCGGCCTGCCAAATGTCCTTCCCGCAATAGCCCGCACTACACAATCCGATCAGCAAAGCGGGTTCCGGCTAATAATGCACGCCGAAGCAGAGTCAACGATGAGGCTAGGTGTGATATTCCGCGTTTATCCGTACGTAGTCATAAGAAAGATCGCAAGTGAACACTGTTGCGGTCTCCGATCCTACCCCCAGATCCACTGTGATCACAAGTTCGCGTTCGAGCAATGCCTGCCTTGCCGTCTCCCGATCGACTGCAACAGGCTCGCCCTTGTCCACGATCTTGACGTCTCCGAAGAAAAGCGACGTTTCCTCGGGCACCACTGTTGCGCCCGAGCGACCTACCGCACAAAGCACGCGTCCCCAGTTCGGATCCTGCCCGAACATGGCGGTCTTAACGAGCAGCGAATTGCTGACAGCCATTGCCGCGGCCCTGGCCTCCTGGCAACTCGCGGCCCCCGTAACTCGAACCTCAATGTACTTAGTCGCACCTTCTCCGTCCCTGGCAATGTCTTTGGCGAGGTCAAGACACACCTGTTGCAGCGCGCGGTCAAACTTTTCGTACTGCGACGATCCTTCTACGATCAGCCCGCAGCCGGAAGCTCCGTTCGCCATAACTATGACCGAGTCGTTGGTGCTCATATCCCCATCAACGGTCAGGCAGTTGAAGCTGTGCTCGACCGCCCGCGCAAGGCTTCTTCGCAGCGCCCCGGGCTCGATCTCCGCATCAGTCGTGATGAAGCACAGCATAGTGGCCATGTTGGGGCAGATCATCCCGGCTCCCTTACACATGCCGCCCACTCGCACGCGGGTCCCATTGAGCTCGGTTTCGTACGCCGTCAGCTTAGGCCTGGTGTCGGTGGTCATTATCGCCTCGGCCGCGGCACGCCCCCCTTCGGCCGAAAGAGAGCGCACTGCTTCCTCGATGCCGGACTCGATTTTGGCCATCGGCAGAGGCACGCCGATGATGCCGGTCGATGCGTTCAGCACCAGTTCGGGCGCGATTCCGAGCAGTTCACCCGCCCGCCGGCACATGTATTGGGCGTCTTTCAGCCCTTGTTCGCCTGTGCAGGCGTTGGCGTTTCCGCTGTTGGCCACAATCGCCTGCGCTCTCCCCGACGAGAGCCGCTCCCGGTTCAGAACCACGGAGGCAGCCTTGAACGCATTGGTTGTAAAAACGCCGGCGGCCGAGCAGTCCCGGTCCGAGCAAATGATTGCAAGGTCGAGTCCTTCTGCCTTGATCCCGCACCGGACACCTGCCGCCTTGAATCCCGATGCTGCGGTGACCCCGCCGTCGACTGCTTTCACAAGTATTACTCCCCTACGGGCTGTTGCAATAGTCCGGTTTTCTACGATGTTCCCGTATGGTTGAGGCGCGTCGAATCGCGGAAAACGCCCGGGTTGCGTTCCGTCGCACCGGCCTCGCTTCCCTACGGAAAAACGGCCGGGCTTGTCAGCCCAGTGGCCTCGTCGAATCCGCACATAAGATTCATGTTCTGGACCGCCTGACCCGCCGCGCCCTTTCCCATGTTATCTATTGCGCTGGTCACGATGACCCGGTTCGTGCGCCGATCCATCGCAAGCCCGATGTGACAGTAGTTGGTGCCAAAGACGTTTTTGGTGTTGGGCTGCTGGCCTTCTCCGAGAACAACCACGAACTTGCTTGAGGCGTAGAACTCGCCATACAGGCCTACCAGGTCGGGCGCGTCGCCTTTGATGCGAGCGTAAGTCGTCGTCAGAATGCCCCTGTTCATGGGAACCAGATGCGGGGTGAACGTCACTTTTACCTCATATCCCGCCAGCGCAGAAAGCTCCTGCTCGATCTCCGGGGTGTGCCTGTGCGCCGCGACCGCGTAGGCCCTGAACCCCTCATTTATCTCAGTGAACAGGCTCGACACCTCGACCTTGGATCGACCCGCGCCCGAGACCCCGGACTTTGAATCGATAACAATCGAATCTGGCTCCAAGAGATTTTCCGCGGCGAGAGGAGCGAGTGCCAGGATCGCTCCGGTCGCATAGCAGCCCGGGTTCGCCACAATCCTGGCCGAGGGGATCTCCTCGCGATGGAGTTCGCTCACACCATAGACCGCCTGCTGCAGCAGGTCGGGGGCTGTGTGTTCAGCCCCGTAGTACTGGCGATAGACATCCGGGTCCTTGAGCCGAAAATCGGCGGGCACGTCGATAAAGCGCTTCCCCCGGGCCACAAGCTCCGGCGCCAATTTCATCCCGACGCCGTTGCCGTAAGCCTGAAAAACTACGTCGCACCTTTCCGCCGCTCTGTCGGCATCATACTCTTCGCAAGATGGAAGATCCTGGCCTAGCAGCGACGGATAGGCCTCCGTCAGCGGCTTCCCCGCGAAGGTGTGAGACGACAGATAAGTGATCTCCACCCCCGGGTGCCCCAGCAGATATCGTACAAGCTCCGCGCCGGCGTAGCCCGACGCGCTTATTATTCCCACTCTTACCATCGGCTCGATTATACCGCGTCGCCCATCGGTCTGGCAATCAAGGTTCTTGCGAGTATCAGTGCAGTGTTGCAAGCCCAAACGCCCCGGCCCCCCGTCATCGTGGACTCGATTCAGGCCCCATCCCTGCGGGGGCTGGATGCTGAAACAAGTTAAGCATGACGCGATCCCAGCAGAACTGATCTGTCTCGACCGGGCAATCGGGTTTGATCGGCAGTAGGTTGATGCGGTAACATTGATGGAGGTTGTTGCAACACCCAGCATTGATGGCAAACAATGGAGACCAATAGACGATGAGATCTTCCTCAGTCGCTTTCATCGCAATCTGCATTGGGCTTATCATGCCCGGGTGCGGTCGAACCCCACAGCAAACCTCGGCTGTCCAAGTTGAAAGCCCCCCCGACAAGCCCGCGCCGCCGCCCAAAACGCCCCCGCCGCTCCCGCCTCTTTCCGCTCCAAAGCCGAAGCCGCTTCCGGGAAAAGGCAAGCCAGTTACTACTGAATCCGGACTCAAGTATCGCGACATAAAAATCGGCCGCGGGGCCGAAGCAAAGCCCGGCAAGATCGTGACCGTCCACTACAGAGGCTGGCTGAATAACGGAACCGAGTTCGATTCTTCCCGCAGACGCAACCAGCCGTTCACCTTTACGCTGGGTCGGGGCCAGGTCTTCCAGGGTTGGGACGAAGGCATCTCCGGAATGCGCGTCGGCGGCGTCCGCGAGCTTACGGTGCCGCCCCACCTGGGTTACGGCAATCAAGCGCAAGGCCGCATACCTCCGAACTCCACCCTACACTTCGAGATAGAGCTGCTATCCGTCGGCGGGTGAGACTATTGCCGCCTTGATTGCCACGCGGTCGGCCATTGACTTGAGCGCCTCGTTCGCCTGCTCCAGCGAGAACCGGTGCGTCACCATATCGGCGAAGACCGACGGGTTCCGGCGCACCACGCTCAGCGCCTGGCAGACGTGCCGCGTATCGTTCGTCCAGGCGCCTTGGAGACGAAGCTGCTTGAACACGACCTGATGGTACAGGTCAAGAGGTATCGTACCCGCTGGGACGGCCGTTCCCACGGCAACATACGTGCCCCCGCGCCGGACCAGCTCGATGCCTTCCAACACCGGTTCTGGCCTGCCAACCGCCTCGAATCCGGCATCCGCCCCCAGGCCGTGTGTGACAGACATCACAGCGTCGCGCCGCTCTTCGGGCGTAGTAGTCGAAAAGTCCAGCAGCACGTCCGCACCCAGGTGCCGGGCGAGTTCCAGTCTTGACGCCACCCCTTCGACCACGATCACGTGCTCCGCTCCACGCGCTCTGGCGTATGCCACGAGATACAGACCGAGGGGGCCGGCGCCCTGGATGAAAACGCTGTCACCCGTTTCGATTCCGGCCAGTTCGACAGCGTTGGCCGCGGTCGCGCCCGAACACCCCACAGAAACCAGCACTGCCGGGTCAAACTCATCCCAGTCGGCGAGCGAGATGATCTTTGTCTCCCGAACAAGCAAGATGTGATCTGCGTAGCATCCATTCAGATGCGGAGGTTCTGAGCAGCCTTTGTGAATGCCGTAGACCCATCGTGATCGGCACAGGTTCGGCAGCCGCTTGACGGCGCAGAAATAGCACCCCCCGCACACAACGGCCCTGTCCCAGATCACTGGATCTCCCGGTTTCACCTCCCTGCCGTAGAGATCGAGCTTCGGGCCCCGTCCGCCCACTTCCTCGACCACGCCGACACCTTCGTGACCCAGAATCATCGGCAGAGGCGTGCGAGGATCCTCACCAAGCCACATGTGCACGTCCGACCCGCATATCCCGGCCGCCGTGATCCTGACCAGAAGTTCTCCTTCTCCGAGCGTCGGTTTGGGAAAGTCCACAATCTCAAGTGGAGCCTTGAACTGTTTCAGAACTGCTGCCTTCAACTCTGATTTCCTTTCGCATGGGCCATCGCGCCGATTGCTCACCCACGCCCGGTGCACGCACGGGCTGACTCCGGTTCTGCGCGAACATCGTCAAGAGCGCGGCGGACCTCATCTCGACCGCAGCCAAGTAATATCCTGCAGGCTGTTGCGATAGGCGCTTTTTCGGCGATTCTCCCGTATGTTTGAAGACCGCCAAATCGCCGCAAACGCCGGGGGTGCGGTCTGTCGCACCGACCTGCGAATAGGTGCCGGGCCGGAGCCGAGAAAGCTCGGTATGGTATGACGAGCGCGGGTCTACAGAGGTAATTTTGACGGGGAGAGGACTGCTCCTCCTCTCCCCCTCTGCTGAGTAAGACCGGTTTGCCTTCCTCAGGCCGCCTTCTCAGCGCGCCTGGCCGACTTGCGTTCGATCTCAACCCAGAGCGCCTTCTGGCTCGGAAGCCGCGAAAGCACCTGCGCTAGGACACGATTACGCGACGGACGGCTCTTCGGCTCGCGGAGAAGGTATTGCAGATTATGAGTTGCCATTTGCTCGCTCACTCCTCCGGCAGGCGGAACCGGTAGACATTTTTTACGACTGCTCCAAAAGTCGATCTGTTCCACTGCTCGTGCTATTATGTATGATAATGCTTCCCGCGGAATCTCATTCCTTTCCACAGCCGCCCAAATGGCTTGTTCTCGCGTTGGTGTCGGTCGGCACTCTGATGAGCACGCTTGACGCCAGCATCGTATCAGTGGCCATGCCGACGCTCACGACGGCTTTCCGGACTACAGTGTCGACCAGCCAGTGGTTTGTGCTGGCATATACCTCTGTCGTGACTGTGTTCCTGCTGGTTTCGGGCAAGCTAGGGGATATGGTAGGCAGGCGCCGGCTGTATGTCTGGGGTGTGCTACTGTTCACTGCCGGTTCGCTTGTCTGCGGACTCTCGATCAGCGCAGCGATGCTTATCGCGGCGCGAGCACTCCAGGCAATCGGCGCGTCGATTATGATGTCCGGAGGCCCCGCGCTTGTGACGGACGCGTTCCCATCTCAGCAGCGCGGCAGGTCTCTCGGCATTATCGGAAGCTCCGTAGCGCTCGGCTTGCTGGCCGGCCCTCTTGTGGGCGGCCTAATCATCCAGTACCTGAGCTGGCATTGGATGTTCTTCATCAATGTCCCCATTGGACTAGCGCTAGCCGCACTTTTGGCGATGCGCATTCGAGGCCTCGACGACGCTAGTAAAGGGCAACTGGACACACCGGGGGCCGCACTGATGGCGGTCTGTATAGCGGCGATGCTCGCGGGACTGATGCGGGGCCAGCATTCCGGCTGGAGGTCACCCGACACGCTGGCGCTTCTGGTGACGTCCGGTGTCCTGGGAGTTGCCTTCGTTTGGCACGAAGCACGAACTGCAGACCCTCTCCTGAGACTGAGCCTCTTCCGGCACCGCGATTTCGCGATCGGAGTCGTCACCGGCTGGGCAAACTACGCGGCG
>JBMFPI010000162.1:0-7856 GCA_049969195.1 Armatimonadota bacterium | reverse complement strand
GTCCATTTCGGCAAGCCTCTTTGCCGTCTGCGGAACCTGCCCGCGCTGGACGTGCATGAGAACCAGTGCCCTGACCAAAATCAGAACCTCCTTTCCGACTCCTGTGAGCTTATCCGCTGCTTATGCTTTTGAAGAGATTAGCACTTCACCCACCGCAAGTCAACGATGCGGAAGTTAAGGTTCTCGCGGTAGGCGCGTTTTCGGCGATTTTCCCGCCTAGCTGAGGAGCCTCGAACCGTCGCAAACACCGGGTTCGCGTTCTATCGCTACAGCCCCAGAAAAAAGAGACACCCGCGCCGCCAACAATCCGGGGAGACGGTCATTTTCGCCGTGTTCGGAGGGATTATGGACTTGAGGCTCGGCAGGCTCGTTGTCCTCTCCACGGGTCACGCAGTCACTACCATGCCGTCCCACGCGACCTCCATACCTTCTCGGTCCGCTATCAGAGCGAACTCATCGTGCAGCAGGCCGATGTTGTGGGAAAAATGCGTCAGAATGATGCGAGTGCCGGCGTTGACCGCCCCCGATTTCGCCAGGGCGTCGCGCAGTTCGCAAACCCCCGCAAGGCCCATATGTAACCGGGAGGGCATATCGAGCGTCCCTTGCGTGCACTCAACGATCATTGCGTTGAAAACATAGCCCGACAGATGTTCTGCCGATTTCCGGTCATACTGCCCTGTGTCCCACGCGCACAGAACTGTTGAGTCCTCCGACTGAAGCACGTAGGTCAGGCACATTTCGTCGGGCTTGTGTTGCGCGGGGACCGGGGTGACCGTAAGGTGATCCGCCCGCACCGGCACAAACGGCCGCAGCGTGATAGTCTCTATCGGCAGGTCGGCGCTGGTCTTGATGGAGTCGACCGCCTCTGTTACTGTCTGGTTTCCGTAGATCCTGATCGGCGGGTGAGACAGGTTGTGTGCGAAAGGCGGTTTCAAGTAATGCAGTTCGTTGAGGGCTAGATGGTCCTCGTGGGAATGGGTGACGAAAAGATGCTTAAGCTCGCAGAGCTGGAGTCCGAACCGGAATTGATGGTAGTGAGTGTCCGGCGGAAGGTCTATTTTTATGATCCTGTCAATCTGGACCGATTGTCTGGTGCGGATATTCTTGCCCCCTGCGGCGCGTGCTCGGCGGCAGGTATCGCATCCGCAGAAAACCGCCGGCCATCCCTCTGCGGCGGCGGTTCCCAGTATATCTAAACGCACTTATACACCTCCTTCGGCTGCTCGCAGTTTACATTTCGCGCCGCAGCGCACGAAGCCCTGCTTGCCGCCTGGGTGCGTAGATGGTATAATCCGCGTGCCGGAGGAAGGTGCCCCGGCTTTGGAGGCGATCCACTTATGCGCAGATACTTTTGGCCCGTCGTGGTGGCAATAGCGGCCCTGTTGTTGATCTTTGGCGGGGCGCTTGTGGGAATGCTGACGGACTGGCTGTGGTTCAAGGACCTGGGATACGTGCGTATCTTCCTCACCAGGCTTCTTACCCGGGTTCAGATCGGCCTGCTGTTCGGTTTCCTGTTTTTTGCGGTGATTTACGGCAACCTGTGGTATGCCCGCAAGATCGCGCCGCCTCCTTCGCCGACCGGTATCGAGCAGCAGCTTCTCGAGCGTTTCGGACGGTTTGCCAGGCGATTAATCGGCATACTGATCTTTCTGGGCAGCATCGTGGTATCGGCTATGGTCGGGCTGGAGGCCGCCACACATTGGGAAGAATGGCTCAGGTACTTCCACGCTGTGCCGTTCGGGGCGACCGACCCGGTCTTCCACAAGGACATCGGCTTTTACGTGTTCCAACTTCCTTTCCTGAGTTACCTTTACTACTGGCTTTTCTTCACGCTCGCTGCCTCGGCTGTGGCAGCGGCGGCGCTGCATTACGCGGACGAGGCGGTGGAGGCGATTGGCGGAAGGCTCCAGTTCGCGCCGAAGGTGAAATCGCACCTGGCCGTGCTTGTGGCGGCGATGTTCTTTCTGAAAGCATGGGGATATCGCCTCTCGATGTATGAGCTGGTCAACACTCGGGGCACGCTTTTCGACGGCGCCGGCTACACGGAAATCCACGCCAACCTGCCGGCATTATGGATCCTCTTGGCTCTCGCCATCCTCGGCGGCATCTTGGTTCTGATGAACGTGTATCGGCGCGGGATCGGCTATTCGCTGGCCGCGCTGGTGATGCTGGTAGGGGCGTCGGCCGTCATCGGGTACGGCTACCCGGCCCTGGTTCAGAGCTTGAGCGTGAAACCGAACGAGCTGGAGAAACAGAAGCCCTATATTACGAGAGCCATCGAGGCCACGCAGACCGCCTACGGCCTCAGCCAGGTAACGGGACGGCCTTTTGCTGCGGAGCCCTCAATCTCCGCAGAGCGCATCTCGGCCAACAGCGCAACCATCGAGAACATCAGGCTCTGGGATCAGGACCACCTGGGTGCCGTCTACAACCAGATTCAGACACTCCAGCAATACTATCACTTCTCCGATATGGACGTAGACCGGTATTGGCTTGCCCCAAAAGGCGGTGGCCAGAAGCGATATCGCCAGGTCTGGCTGTCGGCCCGCGAGCTGGACGAAAACCGCCTGCCAGCCAGCTCGCAGACCTGGATCAACCGGCGCCTGCAGTACACGCACGGCTACGGGTTCGTGATGAGCCCGGTGAACGAAGTTAACGTCGAGGGGCTGCCGCAGTTTTTCGTCAAAGATATTCCGCCGGTCGCCTCGGTTGACATCGCCATGCGCAACATGGGCGTGTATTTCGGGGAGATTACCGAGAGCTATGTCTTCGTCAAGACCAGCGCTCAGGAATTCGACTATGCCTCCGGGGCAAGACACAAAGCCGTCACCTACCGCGGCTCCGGCGGGGTGAGAGTCGGCGGATTTCTGCGCAAGCTGCTTTTCTCGCTGCGGTTTTCGGACGTGAATATCCTCCTCAACGAAAACCTTACCCCCGATAGCCGCATTCTTTTCTACCGGAACATTCGCGAGCGGACGGAGCGGTTGTTCCCGTTTCTGCGGTTCGACGAAGACCCGTACCTTGTGGTGGCGGACGGCGATCTGTATTGGATGCGAGACGCCTATACCTCAACTGACGCCTACCCGTATTCCGTCCACCTGGAAGGCTCGGGCATCAACTACATCAGGAACTCCGTCAAGATCACCGTAAACGCATACACCGGCGAAGTCGATGCGTACGTGATCGAGAAACCCCTTGCCGACCCGATCATAAGGACTTACCAGAAAATCTTCCCTGGTGTGTTCAAGCCGATCGGTAAGATGCCGCCGCAGCTCGCTGCCCACATCCGCTATCCGGAAGACTTTTTCCGCGTGCAGACCAGCGTTTTCGCACGCTATCACTACGACAAGAATGATCCCGAGGGCTTCTACAGAAACGACGACCTGTGGCAGATACCCGCACGAGCGATGGTGGCCGGGGCAGAGGGCGCCACGGAGGAACCAATGGAGCCCTACTACGTGATCATGAAGCTGCCCAATGGCCGCAACGAGGAGTTTATACTGATGACGCCGTACGTGCGCGCGGGTGGGAGAAAGAATATGGTGGCCTGGATGTGTGCCCGATGCGACGCGCCGGACTACGGCAGGTTGGTTCTGTATCGCTTCCCCGAAGAGAGAAATGTCTTCGGGCCGCAGCAGATCGCCGGGCGGGCGAACCAGGATACGACGATATCACAGCAGTTGAGCCTGTGGAACCAGGAAGGGTCCAAGGTCGGCAGTGGGAACCTGCTCGTGATTCCAATTGACAACTCGCTGCTTTACGTCATGCCTATCTATCTGGTATCGACGGGGACCCAGATTCCGGAACTCAAGCGAGTGATTGTGGCCCTTGGCGATCGCATCGCTATGGAACCTACGCTCAACGAGGCCCTCTCCAGGGTAGTCGGCGGCCCAATCTCTGCACCGCCCCCGATGGCGGCTGCGGCGACAGAACCGGGGACGAAGCCGGGTTTGAGACCTGTCTCACCGCCTGCCGCCCCGCCCGCGGCCGATGTGAAGGCACTCGTTGAACGGGCCGTGTCGCAGTATGAGAAAGCTCAACAGGCGCAGCGGCGCGGCGACTGGGCCGAGTACGGCCGGCAGGTGGACGCGCTGAAAGCGACGCTGTCGGAGCTGAAGTCCAAAGTGCGGTAGACAGGACGGGCTCGTCGCAGTCCGCCGGGTAGAGTTCCCGCAACGCCCTGTCCCGGACAGCTGACATCTCCTGCCGACGTCGCGAACAACACAAGCTCGAGAGCGATGTCTTGGGCTGCGTCCAAAAGCAACCAAGAAGATCTATCAGTGCACTTTTGTGGGTGCACACATCCAGGACGTGGTTATCCTGAACTCGATTTGGGACCCAGCATTCCGGCGCCTGGACGCTGAAACAAATTCAGCATGACGTGATTCCCACTGAAGTGAACTGTCCGGCGAAGGTCGGCGTAGCGCAGACTCGGTTATAATTCCGGTTTGGGCAGCGTTGGACGCGGGTATAAGATATCTGACTCGCCCAAGTCATCCTGCCTGAGGTCCCCGGCGGCCACGTCGAGGGCCTCAGTGCGTACCAGGCTGCTGCAACTACGGGCGCATATCCGACGATTCCCCATCTTGGTTGACAAGCGCCGAATCGCCAAAAACGCTGGGCCTGCGTTCTATCGCAATAACCGCCGCACAGCGTCAGCCCGGCCGACCATCGAGATGTGCCGTGTGTTCTTCTTCGCAGAAGCACGTCCGCATCAACCGACCCCAAGGCGGTTTTGCGCGGATGATTTCATCAATCTCCCCACGGATGCGATCGGTTCGATGCACCGCCTGGACGATGCGCCCGACATGGAGCCGCTCCTCGTGAGTCAGATCGCGATGCCTCCTGTCGTGCAGGAACCTGCCGGGGATATCGTATCCCCCGATACGCAGCCGAGATTCGGGGTTATTGTCCTTTGGAGAGTCTGCTGTCGAACTGGTTTCTTCAGCCGCAAGCGTGTGCGTCGCAATCAACTGCGCGCCGAGCCGTGCCAGCGCAGAGAACGCATCATCGTCGCCTGCGAACGGGATCCTTGGGAAGTCGATCATCAGAAAATCTCTGTACCTGGCCCGATACTCGGCGCTGTGCAGGATTGCATAGATGTAGCGGACGACAGCGTCGGCATCACGCCCTACGGTCCGCACGTTTGAAAGCCGATGTCCGCCGCGCACAAGCCACCTCGGAAACAACATCGCGCCGCCGCGCCGGAATACGTTCAGGTCCGTAGGGCAGTCGGCGCAGTAGACGACGTCCCATTCGTTCGAGCCGGTAGCCTGCCCGGCCCGACCAACGACCAGCGCGATATCGGGGCCGCGGCCATCTTGCCCCTTGCCGGTGATGTTCTCGGCAACCAGGCTGTCCATGAATGGGATCCTCGGTCTTTCCATTACCGCGCGCGAAAGATACCCCCAACGCCAATCGAACGGCCTGTAGAGCACCCGGACCGCTCTGTCCTGCCAGTGCGGGTCCGCCTGCAGCAAGCGTCGCGCGGATTCGACGTCGAGGTCGCCGATCGGATACTTCGCGCGTATGTAATCAGGCGAAATGCGGTCATCGCGAAGGTGGGCTATTCGCTCCAGCAGCTCCTGCCGTGTGAAAGCAATTGCGAAGGCGTCCCGTGACGTCACGAACCCGACGCTCGTCTCGCTGAAGATATCAAGAAGCGATACGAAGCCTGAGTACTCCTCCCGCAGGTCGCGACCCCGTGGTGTAAAAAGCAGCAGCGGTGCGGCGGGTTGCAGCCTGGTCCAAGGTGTCGTCCCGAAATCCATTTCCGAGAGAGCGCGCAACTTGTGCTCGCGTGTCCCGCAGATTTCGGCGTGGAAAACGCGACAGAGGTTTTTCCCAGACGCCTCTTTGAGACTGTCCTGGGCTGCGCAAGATTTGAACTTTTCCTGTGGTGCGAGAACCGGATCCTTCGCCGGCCCGGGACCCGCCACGCGTCGGCCGAGGTTGACCATAAACGAGATCGCTACTCCTGTGCGAATGTCAAACACGTTCTCATCCGGCTCGTCGCCCGACGCGCGTTTGAGGAGCCTCAGGTTTCCCTGAAGGTCCAGCAGGTACAGCTCGTCAAACGACCGCATCAGGCTTTGGCGCATAGCTCGGAAAGTCGGGTTGACAAGGAAGCTGTGGTTGGTAATAAAAGCGACGATGCCTCGACCTGCGGTCTCCACCCAGTGCTGCGCGATTCGGATGAATCTGACGTAGTCATCCTGCAGCCACTTGGGGTTGCGTTCGCCCAGGCCCGCGCGATAGTCGACCGTAAGAGAGCGCAGTCGCGGCGTATTCGCCGAATGCCCGGAGTAAGGCGGATTGCCGATGACGACAAGCGGTTCCCCGGCAGGCCTTTCGGATTCCGACCGCTCCGGAAACATCGGATCGAACACAGTCGGCAGCCCGGAGGCGCAAGCAAGCGCATCCGCACAGACGACCCGGCTCCAGCACAGCAGCCTGCCCGCCAGCTCACACGCCGCCGGCATCAGCTCCATCCCGATCGCACGGGCAGGTCGGGGGCATCGCGTCTCGATGTGCCGCAGGAACGTGCCGATGCCGCAGCACGGGTCGAGCACGACGGCGTCGGCCAACGTGCATCCGAACCTGGTCCTGAGGATCGAATCCACGCCCCTGACCATGTACGAGACAACTGCCGGGGGGCTGTAGCGGACACCGCGTCTGCGCGAACCGTCCGGGTCGCACTCCGCCGTAAACTCCTCGAAAAAGTAGACCGCCGGATCTTTGCCTTCCGAACGGTAGGCGTCAAACACCAGATCGAAGTCCGCAGCATCGAGAACGCATTCGACGCGTGAGGCGGTTGCGCGATCTGCAGGAGAGTAGATGGTATCCGCCAACGTCCGATCGAGCCGGCGCAGAAACTGAGAATAAACGGCCGCCTGAGCCGCCTGATCGCCGTGTTCGACCGCGACTTCACGTGCGACCTCCCCAAGAGCCCGGGCGAGTTGTCGCGTGGTGGTTATTTTTCTCACGCGGGTAGCATATCATCCCCGCTCAGATCGCGTCAAGCACACTCCGAACCCGAGGGCGCTGGGATAGAACGCAAGACCGGCGTTTTCGGCGATTCGATGCTCCTCGACTAAGCGGGAAAATTGCCGAAAGCGCGCTTCTTGCAACAGCGTGTCGTAGCGGACCAACTGATTGTCCGTGGCAATCGCTCCGAACGATCCAGAGTGGCCCTAAAGGCGCGCATTGCGCCTTATGGCACCAACCTCACCTACATCCCCGCTCTGGACAGACTTGGACGAAGCAGGCATCCGAAGGTCCCAGGCCGGGTATCACCACTGTCATCGAACTTCCGGACAGTGGCCGAACGAAATCTTGGATCACCTGCGGTTCCGCGAGGGGCTTCCAACCCGAGTCAGGAATTCGTTCGACGGTGACGCGAACCTTGCTTCTCAACCAGCGCACGCGGTCCAGGTTAACCAGGTGCACTCGCACGTTGGCGCCCTCGCGCGCGTCGCGCCCGTCAGCCTATTGTTAGAATCATAATCGTAGCCCCAGGTTCCCGTCCAGTCAGTCATCCCAAGCGGGTTCCCCACCTTATCCCGGCTCGGGTAGCCTATCTGAGCAAGCACGTTCGCCCCGCGCTTGTGAGTGATCGACGCTACCTTATACCTCGGATCGCTGTCGAAAGTATACTCCGTCGATGTCCCGTTGCCGTTCGTCTGCTGCGTGCGGTTACCAACCGCGTCATACGAGTATTCGGCTATCGTGGCCGCCCCGCTCTTCACCTTCTTCAGCCAGCCGTTGGGGTAGTATTCGTGTAACCGTCAAACCATCCGCACCTTGCGAGGTGTTTGCTGCTGGTTCATACTGTCTCCATTGCTGAGTGCGTGGAG
>JBMFPI010000161.1:0-7924 GCA_049969195.1 Armatimonadota bacterium | reverse complement strand
TATTCCGAAGACTCTGAAGGAGAGCCTCAGCTCGGTGGTGATGGCGATCTCGCTCGGGGCCGCGCTCGAGTATCGGGATACGGGGCTGGCGTGGTGGGTTTCTCCAGACCTGTGGGGCCTCAGCAGCTACCTTGGGCACTCGCCGCAAGCGCTGCAGTCGGCTCTAATGATGGGGCACTGGCTCGGGGCGGACGCTTTGTACGTCGAGAACCTGGATTTCCCGGACTGGGATAAACGCCATCCTCTTGCGCCGCCTCGCGGGTCGCTCATCGCGTGGAAGAGCGACGGGTCATACGAGGTGACTTCCTACGGCAAGGTGGTGCAGGATTTCTATACGCGCTATGTACCCTCGCATCCAAGGCAGCACTCTTGGCGGGATTACATGCCAAGTGTGAGCATCACTCGGTTACCTGACGGCGCCCGGGGCCAGCGCGGCACGATGGTCCGCAATCGTCTGCTCGGCAACCCGGATCATCCTATGGACGATATCAGCGCAGGGTGGCCGGACGTATGGCCGATCCTGACTCACGGCGTCGCTCGACGCGGCGCTATCTCGTTGAACAACCGCAAGGTCTACCCCGATTTCCCACCGCCATTTTCCGTGCCCATTGACAGCGTTCCGGTGTTCGATCACCTTGTGACGGGGCCCGTGCTTGACTCGGTCGAATGCTTCGTCGTATGCGGTCACGCACTTTCTGAGCGCACGTTTAAGGACGTTGCGGGGCGGGTCAGAAACGGCGCGACGCGGATTATCGCTCGAAAGCTCTACGAGAAGCAAGCGAACGGGCCCCCAGAAGGGAAATGGGTGATGGTGGATTCGTTTACGGATCCCGGTGTGAGCTCCGCGATCAAGCCGTTCCTTGCCCCGCCGGATGTGGCCAGGTTCAGGTTCGAGGACGTGATGGTGGAGTTCCGATTGGCAAAGGGGGATCCAGATAGTGTGGAGGTACAGGTATCACCACAGCGTTTCCTGTAGCCAACCGGACGGGGGTTACCTTGAGAGTGTTGCGGCAGAATGCAAGCCCGGCGTCTTCGGTGATCAGACACTTCTTGACTGATAGGGGGAATCGCCGAGAGCGCCTAACGCAGCAGATTGGGGCAAAGCAAGGCGTAAGGATCTGGGTTGAGGAGGTAATGGAGTGAGCAAGCGTTCGGATGCCGACTGGACGGCATTTCCTATTCGCGGTTACTACGTGATCCCATCACGGAACCAGATGTGGGGGTTGGTGGAGTGGAAGCAGTACGTTGACTGTATGGTCGAGGACAATTGCAACTTCCTGATCTACTGGATCGGAGGAGGCTTTCCATCAAAGCGGTTTCCTGAGACCTGGAACTACAACAAAGCCCACCGCAACATGACGGAGAACTTCGCCGGCACGGTAATAGACTACGCCCACGAGAAAGGGATCGAGGTTGTTCTGGGGTTCACGCCGTATGCCTACGACGGAGTCGCAAGCTACGCCTCCGCACACCCCGATCTTGCGGGCAAGAATCCCGACGGCTCGATACGCCGCACGCAGGGCATACACGACGTCGCTATGTGGCTGTGCCCGGACCACGAGCAGTCCCGGCAGTTTATGCTGGACTACATTCGCGAATTGTTTTTCGACTTCTACCCCAACGCCGACGGGCTGTTCGTTGAATCATCCGATTACGGCCACTGCCAGTGTCCCGCGTGTGCGGAGCACTACGTAGAGCGACAGTGGGACTTCGTCCGACAAATCTCGGACGAAATATGGGCCGCGAAGCCCGAGGCCAGAATCGTTATATATCCGCTCTACTATCAGCAGGGCGTCGCCGAGCCGGATAATCGCTTTAGCCTGTTCTTTACTCCTCACAGCGCGCAGATCACGCCGGACGTTGCTTCGCTGGACTGCCCCAAGATTTACTGGATTATGCTTTTCGGATTGGATCCGCGGGCCGCAGGCGAAGGCGCGAAAGTTGCCGCGACAAACGGCCTGCAAGGCTACGTGGTGGCTATGGAGGTGTTCGGATACACCCAGGAGCTGCACGGGCGCACGGTCACACATACGCCGTTCGACGTTCCATGGCTGGCGCGTGATGTGTTTCCGATGAGAGATCTGATCCCATTTGTGCTTCGGTTCAGCTTCAAGTTCTACTGTGAGAACCCAGTTGCAGAAGAAACGGAGTACCGCGCAGCGCTCGCTCAGGAGTTCTTCGGAGACCGATCTCGAACGGGGGATGCTGATGATTTGCTTTATACCTGCGCCGCGCTACAGCAGTTTCAACACTTCGGCAGGCGGGGTTCGCTCGTTCACCCGGAGGACTTCGAGCTCCAGCACCCGCCCGAGAGACGTGCCGAGGCGGAGGCTACGTATCGCTCGACTCTGGCGCGGCTGCAGGAGATCAGCAGTCGACATGCAGCTCACGAACTGGGTCGGATTACACAATGGGTCGTAAATCGGTGGAAGGAGGTTAGACCGAGGTGATCAAGTTTCTTTTCTTCGATTATGCAGAGATCGAAACCGCAGAGGGGTTCCGACGGGAGCTGCGGCAGCCGGTGAAGCACGCGGCGAATCCACTCTTTATCGCGGACCAGCCCTGGGAAAACGGCAACATGCAGCTCTACGGCAGCGTGGTCAAGGCGCCGGGGAAGCCTTTCCAACTCTGGTATAGTGTAGTGCACAGGCCTTTCGCGATGTTCATGGCCTACGCGGAGAGTGACGACGGCATCGAATGGCGCAAGCCCTTGCTGGACATTTACGAGTTCGAAGGAAACAAGACCAACATTGTCTTCACCGCCGACCCGCACGGGCCCGCGGTCATCTACGACGACGCAGATCCCCGCGCGGACTGGAAATACAAAATGATGTGTGGGGCTGCCCCGTCGAAGGCGATCTGCTCCTTTCGCAGCTCCGACGGCATCCATTGGACGCCGGTTCGCAAGTTTCCCGTGATCTCAACCAACCCCGACTGCCCGATGGCGCTGTTGAGAACGCCGGATGGCCGCTTCGCCGCGCATCACAGACTGGCCGGATTCGGCCGGCGGGTCTTTCGCAGCGAGTCGTGGGATTTTCTGTATTGGAGCGGCGAACCCCGCATGATAATGGAGCCTGATGCGGGCGACCCGCCGCAGATACAGTTCTATGGAATGGGCGCGACGACCTACGGCAGTTACGAAATCGGCACGCTATGGATCTACCACACCGACCCAAGCGATACCGGCTGGGGCAAGATGCACGGCTATCAAGAGGCTGAGCTTGCGTATGCTCGCCAGGGCTACGTGTGGCACCGAGCAGCGCAAGGAACGCCTTTCATCCCGCACGGAGAACCGGGTTCCTGGGAGCAGGGAAACCTCCAATGCGCTTCGGCGCCGGTCTTCCTTGATGATGAAATCCGCTACTACTACGCTGGCACCAACATGTTCCATCAGAGCAGCTGGGAGCTCCAGCCGCAGACCGCGGGCTTGGGTATGGCCAGCCTGAGGCCGGATGGGTTTGTTGCAATGACTGCTGGTGATGAACCGGCCGA
Source organism: Armatimonadota bacterium (assembly GCA_049969195.1). Taxonomy (GTDB): domain Bacteria; phylum Armatimonadota; class UBA5829; order UBA5829; family UBA5829; genus CALJES01. The sequence continues at coordinate 4,432 of JBMFPI010000161.1, read as the reverse complement.
GCTTCTGACGGTCATATTCACCCCGGACGCCCCCAATATGTTTGTGAACGCTAAGACCGCTCCAGGCGGGTGGGTGAAGGTCGGGCTTCAGAACGCGGACAACACGCCCGTGCCGGGCTGCACGTTAGAGGGGTGTCTCCCGATATCAGGCGACGGGACAGAGCTCCCCGTGTGCTGGAAGCCCGATCGGTCCCGGATTCCCTGCGACCAGCCGCTACGTATACGTCTGCAGGCCCGCAACGCCTCAGTCTATTCGGTGTTTACCTCGCGTCCGGAGGACAGTCGATGCTACTGGCGGTTCACTGCCGCGCGGCCGTAGGACGCGGGGGCGGAGTATCAAGCTGAATCGCATTCTGGATCCAGGGCGAAGCAGACGGCTGCTGAACCGGGCTCGGCATCACGAGATCAGAGCTTCTTTCCGAGCAGGTAGTGCTTTCGGTCGGGATAGAAGATGATGACCTCGCCCCGGTATTCGACAAGGCTGGGATACGTCGCCTCCTGGGTGCGGTTCGTGCCGGGCGCCGGAGTCCAGTTGGTGTCGGCGAATATTCTCGGCGGCTCGAACCGTAAAGGCTGGTCAGGCTCACCGGGAGACCGGCTGTCGCTGCGCTGAATTTCGTGTCCGAACGTGATCCAGGCCGGATTGCGAACGTTGGCCGCGTCGGTCGGGCCGCTGCCGCCGTGGCCGGAACCGTCGTTGTTGAAAAAGATCAGCACGAACCGACCATCGGAAAGCTTGTAGAGCGGACAGGGTGCCAGAGGGTTCAGAATCGGCTCGCCGCCCGGTTCATATCGCAGCGGGCGGGGCTCGTCCCACGTGCGGCCGTCGTCTTCAGATAGCGCGAAGTAGATGCAGCCGCGAAGAGTCCTGAACACGCAGATGAGCCTACCGTCTGAAAGTGGCTGAACCGTCGGCTCCTGCGCCACGCTGATGCCGGGTCGGAAAGGACTCTCGACACGCAAACCGTGGGGTGATTTCGGCCACGTGGTGACCACCAGCCTCGTCGGGTCCGATTCGGTAAGAATGTTCTCGAACCGCAGGAAGCAAATCTCGGAGTTGCGTTCGAGCATCCCAACGCCCGGGTCGACCGCATTGGACGCCCATCTTGTAAACCCGGCCAACACCGCACCCGACGGCAGATACGTCGGGTTTTGGTACACGATCCACGTGGGCGGAACGTTCGAATCGGGGTTGCTGATCGCGTTCGGCTCGATCGGGTAATCAAAAGTCTCGCGGCTCCAGGTCACGCCGTCGTCGTCGGAGAACCGGCATCGCAGGACGCCGGTGTCGGCCGCGCGGGCATCGTCGATACCCACGTTTTTGTTGTAAAAGCACCATATGCGCGTCCCGGAGACGATCAGGAACTGCCAGCTCGCCATTCCCGTGCCCGGAGCATCGTCAGGGCCGGCCGCGTCGATTGTCTGCGGTGGAGACCAGGTTTTTCCACCGTCTGTGGACCTGCTTGCAACCACGCGCTGATCAGGAGCGCCTTCGTAGGTCGCCGAAGTCCAGGTAGCAAGGAGGGCCCCAGCCGGCGTTGCGATCGCGTTGAGGTGCTGGTTAGTCTCGCCGGGGCTTCTGTCTGGGTCCGGCACGTAGACGACGATATCAGGCCTGGTCCTGAGCCACTCTTTTTCCATTTGCACGGTTCCCATACTCAAGCAGCATAGCTCCTGTGTATTTGTTTACCAAAACGCACAACGGCCGGGACACAGCCGGTGTCACGCATCCCTGGCATCCGCAAAACTACAAGTTGTCAACATAGAAGGCATGCTCAGCGTTTTCGGCGATTCGACGCCTCTCCGGTACGCGCAAGAATCGCTGAAAACGCGCCTGCCAAAACAGCCCCCTGAGGGAAGAGTTCGATTCCGCCGACATCGCGTCATGCTGAACTTGATTCAGCATCCAGGTGCCGAAGGGATGGATCCTGAATCAAGTTCAGGATGAAAGCGGCCCGGGCGTTCGGGCCCCCAAGTCTGAACTAATAGCACCACCCGCGGGCCTTGACAGCACGGTCAAGGCGGTGGTATAAAGCAGATAGTATTATACTACATCAGTACCGATAGCCACAGCCGGTTAGCATAGGAAATTGTTGCGATAGAGCCCAAACCCGGCGTACTCGGCGATTGGACGCTCCTTAGCCAAGCGAGAGAATCGCCGTGAAGACAGCTATTGCGACAGCCTTCTGAACCGGTTGCAAACTGCGGAGCACGGTTGCACCATCATGGCCGATTCGCGAAAGACTGCATGGGGTGACGATGTCTCCGGGAGCGTAAGGCGGCAACTCGGGTGATGGAGAGGGAAGGGTTTTCTGGCCGGTACGATACTCTTAGCGGGCCGGGCCCGCGTATATCACGGTGCAGATGTCTGGGGGGACAGGGGAATGAATATGCGCCGACGCAGAGGATTCACACTTATCGAACTCCTGGTCGTGATCGCTCTTATTGCGATCCTGGCCGCGATCTTGTTTCCGGTTTTCATCGCGGCCAAACAGAAGGCGAACGTCGCCCGGTGTCAGTCTCACCAAAAGGGGCTGGTTCAGGCGCTGTTGATGTATACTGAGGCCTGGGGCGGCAGACTCCCGTGGATCCAGTTCCTCACCTACCACGACTTCGGCGGCACCCTCAGCAAGTATCCGTGGGTCCATATGGTCCGGCTTTACGAGCCCTACGTTAAGAACTTCGACATTCTCATTTGCCCGCAAACCTATTACGATAGATACTACCGTGAGGTAAGACACCAGGGTTATGCATACAACGAATGTCTGTGCGGAACTCTCGGTGCAAAAGATGTCAGCGGCCCCCGATTCGAGGTGTGGTTCATTCGCGACCGCAACGGCAGGCCGTTCAGCACTATCCCCAGGCCTTCTAAGACACCTGCTTTCTTTTGCGCAATGAGTTTCCACGATGCGCCGGGCGACTACGGTCCGAACGGCTGGGGTTGGGAACCTGCTGATTCTTTCAATACGTACCGGATGACCAACGCTCACGACGGCGGCGCCAACTACGGCTTTCTGGACGGACACGTGAAGTGGCTCAAGCCAGCCGGCGGGGGTATGCTCATGGCAACGGACGGACTGGACTACGACGGCAACGGCACGGTTGGCGATTCATACGTTATGCGATGACAGGGGTGGGGGAATTATGTGCTTGCGTGGCCGGCATGGGTTCACCTTAATCGAACTTCTGGTTGTAATTGCAATCATAGCAGTGCTTGCCGCGCTGTTGTTTCCTGCGGTCATATCAGTCAAGGAGAGGGCGAATACGGGCAAATGTCAGGCGCATCAGAAAGAACTCTGCGCGGCGCTGATGCTCTACATCGAGGATTACCGCGGGCGCATGCCGAGCATGCAGTTTCTGAGCTGGTGGAAGGCCGGCGATTTCGAGGTTCACCTATACGACAAGTATGTAAAGAACAACGACATAGTTATCTGTCCGCAGCCGTACTATGACACCGCACACAACCCGCCGGGTATCAGGCGAATGGCTTACGGTTATAACGAATGCCTGGTCGACCCTCTTCCCAATACGTACTACACGGCCCCGGGCGCGCAAGGTAAGATACAGGTGTACGGCCCGCCCAAATACTACAGACCGGGGCGAGGGCGTATGATGAGCGAGGTTCCAACTCCAACCCGAACACCGTGTTTCTTCTGCACCTTCTCGCATCACACGTCCCCCGACGGCATCCCGCGCGGATTCGGCTGGGGCGCCGACGACGCGGTGAACCTCAAGCGCCATCCAAACAGACACGGGACCGGCTCGAACTATGCGTTCCTGGACGGCCACGTCGCGTTCTATCGGCCCGCGGGAGGAATATTCTGCGTTCCGATTGACGGTCTGGACTACGACGGCAACGGCACCTACGGCGGCGGCGGGATTATGCGCTGACGCCTCCTCGTGTTTATCAAGGCTTTCTGATAGAACGCACAGCCGGAGTTTGCGCCGATTCAAGGCTCCTTGGGTCAGCGGGAGAATCGCCGAAATCCCGCCTGTCGCAACAGAGTGCCTCCACCGAAGCCCGTACTCATACCGGTTTTTTGCTTTGTGTGATCCGAGCGGAATAATAGTCGTGTGACGGCGCATATCAGTTGTGGAAGAACCACCATGAATGCTTGTATCAGAGCGTTTCCAATGCTTTATGGTCTTCGGAGGAGGTAGACGCAGGCAATGAGCAAGTTTGTGGTAAGGAAGCGCAGGGGTGGTTTCACCCTGATCGAGATTATGATCGTGGTCCTGATCATCTCGGTCCTGCTTGCCATCGCGATCCCCAACTTCATGCGCGCGAGAGAAACATCCAGAGCCAAGGCCTGCTGCTCCAACTTGAGGCAGATCGAGACTGCCAAGGAGCAGAACGCAATGGATAACAAACTCTCCGACGGCGATGACGTAGTTGGCGACCTTTGGCCGGATTACATCAAGGAAGAGCCGC
>JBMFPI010000160.1:0-8009 GCA_049969195.1 Armatimonadota bacterium | reverse complement strand
TACCCCGACCTTCGAACCCACCCGCGAGGCCAATTCGAGCGCGAACCGAACCATTCGGTTGGTGTAGCTGTTGTTATTTGAAATAGGGGTGTACTCGTCCGGGCCCATCACGCCCAACAAGCTCGGATAGCCGTCGCCGCTCCTCCAGTCGATCCTCGCCATCCAGTATCGAGCCGTCTCGACGATCACCTCGGCGGCGTCCATGTTCAAGAAATCCGGGTCGTCCGCAGCCGCGGCATAGTGGGCCATCGCATAGACCACATCTGCCGTGACGTGGACCTCGTGATCGGCATATTGCCAGTTGGGACAAGAATCGCGGCCATCTCGGTCTGCCTCCCACGGATATTTCGCCCCGGGGTACCCGTAGTTAGCCGCAGTCTGTCTTGCTCCGGGCAGCGTACGGATGCGAAATCCGACCAGCGAGCGCGCGCGCTCGGGGGCGGTGTAAAGGTAGAAAGGCAGCAGATACATTTCGGTATCCCAGAAAAACCGCCCGAAGTACGCGTCGCCCGCGTATCCTTTCGCATCTATGGCGACCCGGTCGTCGCCCGGCACGTGGGCTCGAAGAAGATGATAGATCGCACATCGCATCGCAAGCTGGGACTCATCGTCTCCATCTATGACAACGTCGGACTGATCCCAGCGGGCCGACCAGATCCTAGTGTGTTCCTCACAAAGTTCGTCATAGCCCAGCGCAGACGTGGCCTCCAAAACATCCCGGCAGCCGACTGAATCCAGATCGCGGCTGGTGGTGACGGCCGTCCTTTTCTCCAACACGAACCGCTCCCCGGCTGGGATCTCGACACCCCCGGCAAGCTCCGCGCGTCGGTCAGCTTTCCGCAGGGACCAGCGCATGCCGATCGGCCGGAGCTCGGTCTGCATCGTGACAGTGTCCTCTCCGTCGGTCCGCACGGCACAGGTGATGCCGTTCTCGCCGGCTCTGTCCAGTTCGACCGATCTGAAATGGTCGTAGCCGCTGGTGCGGACGTCCGCATCTATTCCCGCAACTATGGTAAGCGCGGTGGGTTCCGTACAATCAACACTTACCTTCTGAACGAACAGATGAGGTCGGGCGGCGCTGGCAAAACGCTCGAAGACCACCCTCAGAACCCTGCCCGATTTTGTGAGCCAGGTGAAACTGCGCTTCAGGACTGCGGTCTTCAGGCAAAGCTCGCGGTTGTAGTCCTCTATTCGACACTGCTCGATATCGAGCTTTTCGCCGTCGGCCCAGAGCGCAATCCCCAGAAACCACGGCAGGTTCACGAGTTCCCAGTTCAAGAGGGGATGCAGGCCATATATTCCTGGCACGTAAGTGCCCCATTTGGTTTTCGTCTCAGGGAACTTTTCGGAGGTAACATTGGCGGGCCTGCGAATATAGTCCAGGTTCTGCGGGTCATCGCTCAGGTGTTCCTCGAGCGAGCCGCGCACGTGCAGGTAGCCGCTGCCCTGTGTAAACAGCCCCTCATAGGCTTTTGCCGTTGCCGCGCAGAACCGCGGCTCCACAACCGACCAGCACATATTCCGGCTCCCGCCTTTCCACCCAATCAAGCGAACTGGGGCAGCCAGGGAGCCAGCTTCTCGAACATCTCGTCGCACATAGCCCAGACCTGATCCGGGGTGCATACAGCCGCCGTCAGCGGGTCGTGTAGGACGGCCAGCTTTACAAGCTGCCTGTTACCTGTGAGCGCTGCTTCCACAGCCATCTCCTGCACGCTCACGCTCGCTCGACAGGTCGCCGCACACTGCGGAGGCAGATCGCCGATGAATGTCGGGTGGATTCCGGTGGAATCGACAATACAAGGCAGCTCGACGGTGCACCCTGTCGGCAGATTCGTGATCAGGCCGGTGTTTTCGACGTTGAAACAACCCCAGTATCTGCGCCCGGTCTCCAGGGCCTCGATGATGTAGGACCCGTGCTCGTTTGATCGCTGGCCGAGCGGAATCTGGTCGAGCTCACCCGACATCCACTTTGGATAGTTCTCTCGATAGCTATGCTGACTTTCGCGGCAGACGCGCAGGTAGCCGCCGGTCTCCCCGCCGCACCAGACCGAGTAGTCCATCCAACGCGCCATTTGTTCTTTGCCGCCCTTCCGATACCACGGCAGGTACTCGCTGAGGTGGCCGTTGGATTCGGTCGAATAGTAGCCGAACCTCTCGAGCACGTCGATCCGGAGGGGCTCGCTTTTCATCAGCTCCTCACTTCTCTTGAACGCATCGAGGACCTTGTCGGTGAGATCGACCCCCTTGTGTGCGACCTTGATGAACCAGGTCTGGTGGTTGATCCCCGCCGCAACGTATTCCAGTTCCTCAAGCGGTACCCCGAGTGCGTGAGCGATCTGCGCAGCCCCACCCTGCACGCCGTGGCACAGGCCTACATATCTCACGCCGCCCCGTTTCCTAACAGCCCAGCTATTCATCGCCATCGGGTTGGAGTAGTTGATGAAGAGCGCGTCGGGACATACATCACGCATATCCGCGCAGATGTCCAGTAGAACCGGGATCGTGCGCAGTGCGTAGAACACCCCTCCCGGACCAAGCGTGTCCCCGACGCATTGGTCTACGCCATACTTCAGTGGTATCTCGATGTCGTATGCAAAGGCCTCCAGGCCTCCGACCCGGATCATCGAGATGACGTAATCTGCGCCACTCAGGGCCTGTCTGCGGTCGGTCGTACAAGTCACCTTGGCAGGGAGGTTGTTATCCTCAATCATCTTCCGGCACAGGTTCCCCGCCATCTCCAGGTTCTCCTCGGAGATGTCCATCAGTCTGAACTCGGTGTCCCGCAGTTCGGGAACGGCCAGTATATCCATCAGAAGTCGGCGCGTGAACCCCACGCTCCCCGCGCCTATCATTGCGACTTTGATCATCTCCACCTCCGCGGCTAAATCGTAATGTGTGTTCGACGGTGCGATACTCACGTCTTAGGAGATTCTACCGCTTAATTGATGGACGTCGAATCTCCGTAAACGCCGGGTTTGGGTTCTACTGCAACAATCTGTATACCTTCACTGTGCGGCGCTCACGGGCGCTCGCGTGCCCTCCCGGAAGGTTAGGCCGGGAGATTGGACTAAACATGGAAACGATGGCGACGACGTGCGTTTTTCGTGCGGAGGGATCAGTTCCACTCACCATATACCATCAGGACTGCATCGCCGGTATGCGGGAGCATCTAGCGGATTGCAGCGTGGGCGTAGTGGTCACCTCCCCTCCGTACAACCTGGGGATAGATTACAACGGCTACGACGACACCCTCTCGCGTGACGAATACCTGGCGTGGACGGACAACTGGGCCGCCGAAGTCCGGCGCGTGCTCCGGGATGACGGCTCGTTCTTCCTCAACGTCGGCTCGAAGCCGAGTGACCCGCTCGTGCCGTTCCAGATACTCGAGGTAATGCTTCGCTACTTTGTTCTGCAAAACGTGATACACTGGGTCAAGTCGATTGCGATTCTGAAGAGCGAGGTTGGAAACTACCCCGGCATCATACAGGACGTGGTTGTCGGTCACTACAAGCCGATCAACAGCCCGCGCTATCTAAACGACTGTCACGAGTATATCTTTCACCTCACAAAGCACGGTGACGTGAAGCTCGACCGACTTGCAATTGGCGTGCCGTATCAGGACAAGACCAACGTCGCACGCTGGACGAGCGCTGCACACGACCTCCACTGCCGCGGTAACACGTGGTTCATTCCCTATGAAACGATCCAGAACCGCGACAGGGAGAGGCCTCACCCGGCAACTTTCCCTGTCGAGCTGCCATCAAGATGCATCCGTCTGCACGGGGTCGACCGTGCTGAACTTGTGATGGACCCGTTCCTGGGCATTGGCTCCAGCGCGATCGCCTGCGCAAGGCTTGGTGTGCCGTTCGTCGGCTTCGAGATCGCGGAGGATTACTTCGCCACATCGTGTACTCGCTTGACATCCGAGCTCTCGCAGCGTAAGCTACTTCCATGATCGTCGCAATGAAGGCGGACGCGACGGCCGAGGAGATCCAGGCCATCATCGACCGCATAACAGCTTACAGCCTCAAGGCCCTGAACATGCCCGGAGGCGAGCGTACTGCTGTCGGCATCGCCAGCGCGATTCCTGCCGACCTGCGGGAAACGCTCACCGAGCTCTTGGCGAACATGCCGGGCGTGGACCACGTTACCCAGGTCAGTCGGACGTATAAGCTTGCCTCTCGCGAGTTTCACCCGGCGGATACGATTATCACGATCAAGGGCGTTTCAATAGGTGGACGGGAGGTCGTCGTAGCTGCCGGCCCGTGTGCCATCGAGAGCAGGGAGCAATTGTTTGAGGCCGCCAGGGCCGTCAAAGAAAACGGCGGAAAGATCCTGCGGGGCGGCGCGTTCAAGCCCCGCACCAGCCCATATTCGTTCCAGGGCCTCGGGATCGAGGGGCTCAAGCTGCTCAAAGAAGCCGGAGAGCGATTCGGCCTGGTCACCGTCACCGAGATCATCGACCAGCACGACCTGGATGTCGTGGTCGAGCACGCGGATATCCTGCAGGTCGGCGCACGCAACATGCAAAACTACCCTCTGCTCACAGCCATCGGGCGCAGCGGTCGCCCGGTCGTGATCAAGAGGGGAATGTCGGCCACGATAGACGAATGGCTTCTTGCCGCCGAGTATGTGCTCGCCCAGGGCAACTCAGACGTAGTGCTGTGCGAACGCGGTGTCCATCCGCTTGACCGGGAGCACACCCGGTACACCCTTGACCTCTCGGCCGTGCCGGTCGCGAAATACTTATCGCATCTGCCGGTTATCGCGGACCCGTCCCACGCGTGTGGGAACTGGCGCTACGTGTCGGCAATGAGCAAAGCGGCGGTGGCAGCCGGAGCCGACGGCCTGCTGATGGAAATTCACCCAAACCCGAGCGGCGCCTTATGCGACGGCGCTCAATCCCTCCGGCTCGAGACATTTGCTTCGCTGATGGCCGAGCTGCGGTCGGTTGCCGCAGCAGTCGACAGAACGCTGGCCGGGGGATCGTAAAGACACGGACGCCTATCCTTTCGCACTGGTATAGGGACACGTGTCCCAGAAGTCGGTTTCGCCTTTTGCGCGCGGGTCGTCGGTGCGGCGCATCCAATCATCGAGCGCGGTGCGGAGTTTCTTCCTCGCGGCCTCGTATTCGGGCTTGCCGGCAACGTTGGTGAGCTGCCAGGGGTCCTTCTTTAGATCGAATAGTTCCTCCTCAGGCCGTTTTAGGAAGCAACGCTCGAAAAACGGTGCAACGTCGGGCTCCCGGCGATTTCTGAAGATGAAGGTCTTGGTCGGGGACGGGTCGATGTCGGAAAACATCCGGTCAAGCTCGGTGCTGTGCGGGTCGCCCATCGGCCAGAGATGCGGACGGAGGTTTCGTATGTACAGGAAATCACGAGTCCGAATCGCGCGCATCGGGTAGCTCATCCGGCCGAGGCGGCCGATTGTGTGCCTCTCGCGTTCGGTGAACACAGCATCCCTGGGCTTTGCGGTCGTACCGGTCAAGATATCCATCAGGCTTCTGCCGGTCATATCTTTCGGAGGAGTGATTCCGGCAGCTTCCAGAAGAGTCGGGGCTAGATCCGTCAGGCTCACGAGCTCATCGGTCGCGCGCCCGGGGCTGATTACCCCCGGCCATCTTATCGCGAGCGGCATGCGCGTGCCCTCGTCGTAGAGGTTGGTCTTGGCGTAAGGGAATGGCATGCCGTTGTCGCTGGTAACCACGACGAGAGTGTTCTCAGCCCGGCCCGACGCCTCGAGCACCTCCAGAAGGTGGGCCAGTTCCGAGTCATACTGCTGCACGTGCCAATAGTAGTCGAGGATGTCGCTGCGCACCTCGGGGGCATCCGGCAGGAACGGCGGAACGACCACATCATCGAGGCCCATTCCCGACTCGGCGCCCACGCCCTGTTTGTAAGGTCGATGCGGGTGGCGGCTGCCCCACCAATAGCAGAACGGCATGTCACCCGGGACGGTCTTCAAGAACTCCTGAAAGCTCGGGAAAAGCGGCCCGGCGGCGTTGCGTTTGCGGCCACCGGCGGTCTCGCTTCCCGGGCCCCAGCCCTTTCCGCCTCGTCCGACCGCGTATCCGTGATCCTCCAGCATGTCGGGGTAGACCGGAAACTTGGCGGGCAGCAGGCTCCAGAGGTTGGCACCCTCTTCCAGGCGATGGGCAGCCTGCCCTGTCAGGATTGCTCCCCTAGACGCGGTACACGTAGGCGCGGCGGTGAAAGCATGGGTGAACACAATACCTTCTCGCGCGAGGCGGTCGAAAGCCGGCGTCCTGACGCACTTGTCGCCGTAGACGCCTGCGTGCGGCCAGGACCAGTCGTCCGCAATCACGAAAAGGATGTTGGGTCGCTTGTCCCTCCTTGCAGAACTTGCCGACCCGAGCGCAGAAACAGCGACGCTGCCCGCTGCGACGGCGCTCGCCGCTGTGAGAAACTGACGCCTGGTTAACTCGTCACACCCGCCCATCACTTTCATCCGCTCCCGAGATATATGAATCTCCATTACCACGTTCGAGGTCTTCTTCGATATTCCTGCCGCCGTTCGGGAGCGTGCGCACGGCCCGTATTACGGATGGGTGGCTGAGATAAACGACAATATCACGGTTACCCCCTCAAGCCGTTTTGATAGGCGCGTGTTCCACGATTCTTCCGCTTGTATCAGGTGAGCCCTGCAAGCGCGGAGGCCCCGGATGCCGTCATCCTGAACTTGATTCGGGATCGATCCCCGTGGCGCCAGTATGCTGAAACAAGTTCAGCATGACGGGATTCATGCGAAGATGAGGGGCATCGAATCGGCGAGAGCGGGGGGGTTGCATTGTATCAGCATAGCCTCTTTTCTACAGCGCGTTGGTGGTGGGCCGTCAGGCCTGCTGTATAATTGTGCTTGGGACCGAGCGGGCGGCGATCCCGCTTTGGGCAGCTCGTGCGACGGAGTAAATGGAACACCACAGGCAGCGTGTTCGGAAGAGGGGTCAATGGCACGCGTCATTTCGGCAAGCAGAAGAACCGACATACCGGCGTTCCATTCTGAATGGTTCATAAACCGTATCCGCAGCGGGAACGTTTGCTGGAAAAACCCGTACTCACACGCCCCATGCAGCGTTTCGCTGCGGCCCGAGGACGTATCGGCGATCGTCTTCTGGTCAAAGAACTATCAACCTCTGGTGCCGCATCTCGACGAACTGGATTCGCGCGGCTTCCGAATGGTTTTCCACTTCACCATAACCGGTTTGCCCCGGGTGTTCGAGCCGGGCGTTCCCGACGCCGCCGAGATGGTACAGTGTGCTCGTTACCTCTCCGCCCGCTACGGCGCTGACGCTGTCCTGTGGCGCTATGACCCCGTGCTCATCTCCAGCATTACAGACCGACAGTACCACGTGGAGCGTTTCGCCGGTCTGTGTGCCGCGCTGGCGGGGGCGACGAGGAGATGTTATTTCAGCTTCCCGGCGTTTTACAACAAGGTGAAGAAGAACGCGTCGGTGCTGCGCTGTCAGACCGGAATCGAAATATACGACTTGCCCCCGGCTGAACGCGTTGAGATCGCAAACATCCTTGCCGACATTGCCTCGCAGTTCGGCATCGACATGCTTTCCTGCTGCGGGGATTACCTGGTTGGCGGCAAGATCAAGAAAGCACATTGCATCGACGCAGAGCTCCTGCACAGCCTGTTCCCAGACCGCATCGGCCGCCTGCATAAGATTCCCAGCAGGGAGGGCTGCGGGTGCGCTGAGTCCACGAATGTCGGAGCATACGACACCTGCGCGCACGGGTGCGTTTACTGTTATGCCAACTCGAGGCCCCGACCCGGTTTGTTCCTCAGTCCGCCCAAACTCGCTAGCAGCCCGGGCTAGGCGACGACCGGCCCCGGATCGGAAAATCTGCTCACCAGAGCCGAGGCGATAGCCTCAGGTGCGTAGATTTCATTTTGTAGGGGAAAGGGCGGCCGGAAATGTCCGGCAATCAAGCGGCTTCCTGCTCTGCCTGGGGCGCCTGCTCGGCCAGCGACTCGATGAACAC
>JBMFPI010000159.1:7625-8047 GCA_049969195.1 Armatimonadota bacterium | reverse complement strand
CATCCGACCTGCCCAGGTTGTGCGCGGCGTCCGGGGTCGGCGCGAGAGTTCGAGCGGCAGACCTTCCGCTTTCGCAGGATATTCACATCGCCGCCGCGCGGCTGGACGCGGACCCCGTCGGGCTAGCGGCCTCCGGCGGGGAAGACTATGAGCTTCTTATCACCTGCGATCCGGGCGATGTCTCGGCGTTGGCCGGTGCTATCGGATCGACCGGATCCAGCGCGAGGGTCATCGGTGAGATAGTCGAGGGGAGTAGGGTCGTGCTCGTTTCCCCCGACGGCCGGGAGGGTCCGATGCCCGCAAGCTGGCAGCACTTCTGATCCGCCCCCTGTTGCGGACTGGCAATTGCGGATGAACCGAACGCGGCGGCTCAGGCTGTTGCGGCAGAGGATTTCCGGCGATTCTCCCGCTTGGTTGCGGAT
>JBMFPI010000159.1:0-7615 GCA_049969195.1 Armatimonadota bacterium | reverse complement strand
ATGGGCCGGGGTATGTTACCTCGGCCCATCCTGAGATGCGATCGTCCGGGGCTGCTGCCCCGGACGCAAGTCTTGCGGGCATTCTGGTCGCACCCCCCAGTTTCTATGCTGCGGGAACGGCCCGGTCGGGCCGCCTGGCGATGCCGCACTGCCCTCAATTTCCGCAGCACGCTCGCCCGCTTCGAAAACCTGCGAGCCCCAGTCGTTTCGGTCGGTCGGGCATCAGGTCATGCTGAACCTGTGTCAGCGTCCGGGCGCAAGGGCTGGATCCTGAATCGATTTCAGGATGACGCGGTCCTGGGCCGTTGCAGCCACGACACTGAACTGAAACCCTCCACGGGGCTTGTCGATTTAGGCGCGTTCGTGGTATAATGATCACGTCCCAGGCCCCCTTAGCTCAGAGGATAGAGCAACTGCCTTCTAAGCAGTAGGCCGCCCGTTCGAATCGGGCAGGGGGCGCCACCCGGGTCCGCCCGCCCGAGGCCGGGAGATACTCTGCCGCACGCAAAATGGCAGGTATCCGGAAGTGCAGCGTCCGGGTGGCGAATTGGACCGGGCAATCTGAAAGCATTCGGCGGGAGTAGCTCAGCTGGTTAGAGCGCCAGGTTGTGGCCCTGGAGGTCGTGGGTTCGAATCCCATTTCTCGCCCCATCAGAAACGGGGATAGAGACCCTGTCCTGCAAAGGACGGTCTTCTGTCCCCGTTTTTTAGCTACATCTTCAGCGCGACGGCCGCAGCGACCACGTAGAGGATGATGTCAATCAGCAACGGCCTGTCCTCCAGCAGCACCTGCTCGGGAGAGGCTCCGGCGTCCCTGTCGTGAATCAAAAACAGGTAACGGAACAAGCCGTAGATCACGAAAGGCACGGTTATCATCATCTGCGGGTGCGTCTCGCCGGTTACGGGCGAAGGGCTGAACGTGTAAAGGAAATAGCCCATCAGGCAAGCAGCAGCACTTATTGTGAGCATCTGCTCGAGCATCGGCGTGGTGTAATCGCTCAGAGCCCGGCGGTGGTGATGCCCGTTTTCCAGGTTGACGAGCTCCGCGCGACGTTTCGCCAGCCCCAGGAAAAGCGCGAGCAGTGTAGTGCAGACCAGCAACCACGGCGAGATGGTCACACGGATCACAATCGCTCCCGCCGCTGCCCGTATCACAAAACCGGCCGCGATCACCAGCAGGTCCACGATCACCAGGTGTTTCAGGCCGGCCGAATACGCCATGGTCAACACGAAGTAACCGGCGGCGAGTAGCCCGAAGTAGAGCTCGAGTCGTAACGAAGCCCAGATCGCGGCCCCAGCCAGAATAAGGGCGAATATCACAGCCGCTCGCACCGGTATTCTTTCGCTCGCGATAGGACGCTTGCACTTAAAGGGATGTCTACGGTCGCATTCGACGTCCACCGCGTCATTCAGGATATAGGTCGCACCGGTCAGCCCGCAAAACAGGCCGAACGCAGCCAACACGCGCAGGAATGTGCCGGGGGGATGGGTCTGGTTAATGGTGAAAAGGTAACCCGCGAAGACCAGCAGGTTCTTCGTCCATTGCTTCGGTCTCAGCGATTCGAAAAGGGCAATGATCAAGGCGCTAATCGGTGACCGACACCGTAGTCGTCACGGTAACGGGCTGCTTGATGTTGTCCGCGTCGCTCACGGTCAGTGTGACCTTGAACTCGCCACCTCTGATATAGGTGTAGCGACCGATCGGGCCGGTCGTTTCTTCCTGAATGCCGTTAGAGGCGTCAAAGTCCCATGAGTACTTAAGCGAACTCACGCCGCCGCTTGCCCGAGCGGCAAACACAACCTCGTCGTAGATCACCACAACCTGACTGGGCAGCGGATCCACCTTTATTGGCGTGGTATCGGTTACCAGCTTGATCTCGCCCAGGTAGAGCGTGGTCGGCAGGTCCGTGAAGATGAGCAGTCTCTTGAGCCTAAACTCCTGCGGATCGCCCGCCACTTTGAACTTCGCGAGCGGCACCGCGATGCGACACCAGTTGTCATCCGGGTCCAACGGGTCCGTCGGCTCCTCGGCTGCTACCGAAAGCCCGTTGTCCGAAATGAACACGAACCTGACGGTAGACGCCCTGGGTATCGTGTAAGGCTCGATTTCGTAGGCGTAGACGGGATTCTGCGCGGCCACGTCGATGACCTGCTGGTCCTCGAAATAGAAGGTGAACACGATGTAGCGTGTAGGGTCTATGCCCTCGGTGAACAACGCCACGGGCTGTGCGAAGTCTATTCTGGCTCCCGCGTAAAGCCCCTGGGTAGTAATCTTGATCGATCTGCTCCCGGCAAGCACTCTGTTCGAGTCGGCCGACTCGGCCGCCTTGCCGCTTCCCCAACTGCCGACTGAAATGCCGCTCTGTGCAAGAGGTGCCCCGCTGTATATGTACAACTCCCTGTCCGCCGGGGCGGCCTCCGCCGACAACACTGACGACGCGACCGCCGCGGCAACAAGGAACACAAGATATCGCATGCCAAATCCTCCGAGTGCAATTCTACAAGCCGTCCCCTGCCCAGGTCAAACCCCGCCCGCGCCAGGATGTTAGTTCACTCTTGGGAGCCCAAACGCCCCGGAGCTTGCCGTCCTGAACTCGATTCAGGATCCATCCTTTCGGCGCCTTGTTGCTGAAACAAGTGCAGCACGACTTGATTCCCGCGGAGCACAACCCTCCCGCGCCGGGCAGCGCTTGCATCAGCCGTTCCGACCACGCACGCGGCTCACGACTCATCCTCGGCTATGTTTGCCCGCTGGATACTTTTCGCGCGGCCCGTTTCGGGATCGATCTCGACGACAACACCCTGCAGGGTAACGCGGCCGTCAGCCGGTTTGAACTTTCCTGTGACCTGAGTAAGAAAGCGTTCGATTACCTGGTCCTTGTCAAGGCCGAGGACCGAGTCGAGCACGCCGGTCATTCCGACGTCGGTGATATACGCCGTTCCGCCAGGGAGCACCCGTTCATCAGACGTCTGCACATGGGTGTGTGTTCCGACCACGGCCGAAGCGCGGCCGTCCAGGTACCACCCCAACGCGGCCTTCTCCGAGGTCGCCTCCGCGTGCATATCGACGAGAAGCGTCCGTGGCCTGCCGCCGATCTCCGCCAGGATCGAGTCCGCGGTGCGGAACGGGCAGTCGAGAGGCGCCATAAAGGTGCGCCCGGCAAGGTTGGCGACGGCGATGTGTTCCCCCGTCCTTGTCTCGAAGACTCCCCACCCGCGGCCCGGGACGCCCGGCGGATAATTGGCCGGCCGAATGATCCTGGGCTCGGACTCGATGCAGGCAAAAATGTTCTTCTGGGAGAATGCGTGATTCCCGAGTGTGATCACGTCAACTCCGGCATCCAGTATGGCGGCGGCCGTCGTCTTGGTGATTCCCAGCCCGCCGGCGGCGTTCTCACCGTTTGCGACGACGAAATGGACGTCAAGACGCGAGCACAGGGCTCCCAGCAACTTGCTCAGAGCCCTGCGCCCAGGGTTTCCCATCACGTCTCCGACGAAAAGTATCCTCAGCACTCAAGCACACCGCAGCCGAAGCATCGCGGCCCGGCTACTTTGCATATTCTACCGCGCGGGTCTCGCGTATCACCGTGACTTTGATCTGCCCCGGGTACTCCATCTCCTCTTCGATGCGCCTGGCCGTATCATAAGCCAGCTTGACCGCGCCGTCGTCGTCTATTTCGGTCGGCTTGACCATCACTCGTATCTCACGGCCCGCCTGGACCGCGTAGGTCTTTTCGACGCCGGCGAACGAATCCGCGATGGTCTCCAGCTTCTGCAGACGCTTGACGTACGTCTCAAGCGTCTCACGCCTGGCGCCGGGTCTTGACGCTGAAATCGCGTCGGCGGCCAGAACCAGCACGGCCTCGACCGAATGGGGCTCGATGTCGTTGTGGTGTGCGCCGACGGCATGCACCACATCCGGTGGCTCGTGATAGCGCTTCAGCAGCTCCATGCCGATCACGGCGTGCGGCCCATCGACCTCGAAATCCACCGCCTTGCCGATATCATGCAGCAGCCCGGCGCGTTTTGCAAGAGGCACGTTGACATCGAGCTCGGCGGCAATCGCGCCGGCCAGATGCGACACCTCGATCGAATGCTGAAGCACGTTCTGCCCGTAGCTGGTCCGGTATTTCAGTCGGCCCAGCAGCTTCACCAGCTCCGGGTCGAGACCGGTCACGCCCGTCTCGAAGATGGCGCGTTCGGCAGCCTCTCTCATCTTGAACTCGGCTTCCTGCTGGGCTTTAGCGACCATCTCCTCGATCCGAGCCGGGTGGATCCTGCCATCAAGGATCAGGTTCGAGAGGGCCATCCGCGCGATCTCGCGCCGCACGGGGTCAAAAGCCGAGATCACTACGGCCTCCGGCGTGTCATCTATTATGAGGTCTACGCCGGTCAGGGTTTCGAACGCTCTGATGTTGCGTCCTTCGCGGCCGATGATTCGGCCTTTCATGTCATCTCCGGGCAGAGGAACTACGGACACCGTCGTTTCTGTAGCCTGATCAACGGCGCAGCGCTGGACGGCAAGTGTGATGATATCACGCGCCTTGCGGTCTGCTTCCTCTTTTGCCCATTCCTCGGCCTCACGGATGATGCGAGCGGTCTGCCGCTCCATTTCCCGATCGATCTGCTGGAGAAGCACCTGGCGGGCCTCTTCGGAGGACATCCTGGATATTTTCTCGAGTTCCGCCCTCTGAGCCTTGACGACCTCCTCGGCCTCATCGAGTTTGGC
Source organism: Armatimonadota bacterium (assembly GCA_049969195.1). Taxonomy (GTDB): domain Bacteria; phylum Armatimonadota; class UBA5829; order UBA5829; family UBA5829; genus CALJES01. Next base: position 2,886 of record JBMFPI010000159.1, on the reverse strand, counting down.
CTGCGCCTCGGCCTCTTTCTGTGCTATGTTTCGCTCTTTTCGATCGAGATTCTCCAGCCTTCGGTCTAACGTCTCTTCCTTTTGCGTCAGCCTTCGCTCTAACCTCTGGATTTCAGCCCGTTTGTCTTTGTTCTCCTTTTCGATCTCCTGGCGTATTCTGAACGCCTCTTCCTTTGCCTCCAGGAGAACTTCCTTGCGCTTGGCTTCGATCTCTTTTTGGAGCTGTTCTTCCCGTTCCTTGATCTCCGCCTTGGCGGAGTCTATGTTGCGTAGAGTTGGTCGAATATACCAGAAATAGGCTATACTAACTGTCGCCGCAGCGACCAACAAGCCGACTACTATGGATAAGATTATATTCAACCTGCCCTCACCTCCCTTTCGCAGTCAGGATGTGAGGTAGAGCGAATTGGATGTCAGGCGACCGCCCTTTGCGGGGCGAGACGTCCCTGGAAAAGCCCTCTCATTGTCATAGACGAAAACCGAATTAGCGCCCTCCTCTCCAGCCCGCGTTACCATCGACAAGCCCGGGCATCCGGCACTCTGCCAACGCGATGCCTACGCGCGTCCCGTGAGCCCCGAGCGCTCTTGGCACACTTAGTAAGAAAGCAAAACAACCCGTCAGTTCCACCGAACTCACGACCGATTCGCGCTAGCGCTCGGGCACGAGCTCGTCAAGCACTCTGACGATCACGTCCCAGTCGAAGCCCCTTCTGCTAAGGAAAGAGCCAAGTTTATTCCTGACAGTCGGGTCACCGCGGTCCATCTTAATGAGCCTGGTCTCGGCAGTCGAGCGGGCGAGCTTGTATTCGGCCTCCGGGTCCAGGCCCTCAAGTGCCTCCTCGACAATCGGGGCCTCTACGCCCCTGGACCCAAGCTCGAACGCGAGCCTGGTCTTGCCCATGGGCTTTGCGGCTGTCCGCGACGTAACCCAGTCCCGGCTGAACTTCCGATCGTCAAGAAGTCCCACCCGGGTCAGTTCGTCAATCACTTCTTCTACGATATCTTCCGGAAAATCGCTCCCGACCAGTCGTCTGCGGATCTCAGATACCGAACGATCCCTGTAACGAATCAATCTCAGCGCGCGCTCGCGCGCCTTTCTGACAGTCTCGGTCCTCAGAAGCTCGATCAGCCTCTGCCGATCGAAGCTCTGCCCAACGTCCAACTTCAGCGCGGCGGCTACGTCTTCGTGGACCCCGGCGACGAACTCACCGTCTACGAATATCGACCTGCGCTTGCCGCGGTTCTTCTGGACCTCTATGGCCGTGATAATACTCATAGCAAACCGTCAGCCATCGGGATATTGCGATAAGCCCTTTCTGCTGCAACAGCCTCGCATCGGGGCATACGCCCTCGAGGCATCAGCTCTCCAATCCGGACTCTTCACTTCTCACCGGCACGCTCACGGGTTTCCCACGCTCCGACGCCCTGATCCGCGCCTCCAGCTCGTCCATCAGCGACGGATTGTCTTCCAAGTACTTCTTGGCGTTTTCCCTGCCCTGTCCGATGCGCTGGTCGGCATAGGTGAACCAGGTGCCGGTCTTGCCGATGATACCCAGGTCTGTTGCGAGGTCTAAAATCCCGCCGCTGCGCGAAATCCCTTTGCCGAACATGATGTCGAATTCGGCTTCCCTGAACGGCGGGGCGACCTTGTTTTTGGCGACCTTGACCTTCACGCGCGTCCCGACGGCCTCGCCGCTCACTTTGAGTGTCTCGATTCTCCTGACCTCCAGCCTCACGCTTGCCCAGAATTTGAGCGCTCGCCCTCCCGGGGTGGTCTCCGGGTTGCCGAACATCACCCCGATTTTCTCTCGAATCTGGTTGATGAAGATGGCGCAGGAGTTTGATTTTGACAGCGACCCTCCGATCTTGCGAAGGGCCTGGGACATGAGCCTGGCCTGCAGTCCCACGTGGGAATCGCCCATGTCGCCCTCAATCTCAGCCTTGGGAACGAGCGCGGCGACCGAATCGAGCACAACGACATCGACGGCCCCGCTCCGGACAAGCGCGTCCATTATCTCGAGTGCTTCTTCGCCCGTGTCCGGTTGCGATACCAGCAGCGAGTCGATGTCCACTCCAAGGCCGGCGGCATATGAGGCATCAACCGAGTGTTCCGCATCGACGAAAGCCGCCGTGCCGCCCGCCTTCTGGCACTCAGCGATGATGTGATACGCGAGTGTAGTCTTCCCCGAGGACTCCTGGCCGTAGATTTCCGTGATCCGCCCGCGCGGGATCCCCCCGACCCCCAGCGCCATATCCAGCGCAATCGACCCGGTCGGGATCACCTCCACGTCCTGCTTCGGTTTCTCGCCGAGCTTGATTATGGAGCCTCGGCCGAACTGTTTCTCAATCTGCGCCAGAGCCATATCCAGCGCCTTGGTTTTGTCCATACGCTCGCTCCTCCCTGGAGCCGGCCCCGGGGACCCGACCATCCCCGTGTGCCGCGCCGTCCGGGATTACTCATCCTCCCGGCAATCCGTTGCCGCCCGATCGAGCTCAAGATAACTGCGATCCGCTAACCCGCCAGATCGATAACCCGCATCGCCGTGTAAACCGGCCCGTCCGGACGCAGATCGCTTTTCATCACCGCCAAGCTCGACACGTCTTGTCTGCCGAGATTGTCCGCGTCGATCTTGCTGATGCCGCGCGCCAGACTGTCAAGCCGCCCGGACGTTTTCACTCTTCCGATTGTGACATGCGACTTGAAATCCCTGCTCTCTTTCGGAAACCCGAACCGGGCAAGATTGGCATCCACCGCCGATGCCAATCTGCCCAGCTCATCGCGCCCATCCTCGATACCTACCCAGACTACTCTGGCGTTCCTCGGGTTTGGGAACGCTCCGAGCCCGGAAACGGACAACTTGAACGGCCCGAACGCACTGGCCGCTT
>JBMFPI010000158.1:0-8083 GCA_049969195.1 Armatimonadota bacterium | reverse complement strand
GGGATCGGCCGCAGAGAGCACGAACACCGCCGACAGCATCGACGCTGCACTGGTCGCGAGCCTGGACAGGCCCGACGTCATCCTCGCGGCTTGCGAGAGCACTTCTGCCGTGAGTTCCTACGTTCCGGCTTGGCACAAGCTCGGTATAGCCACTGTCGACAATGCCGATAAGGCCATCGGACAAGCAGCCCTCGTGTGCGCACTCAATGGAGAGAAGGCGAAGTTTGGCGTAAAGGACACCGCAGACCGGACGGTCCCGCTGACTTTGGAGGCCAGATAGCTTGGAGCGTGTTGCCGTCCTGATACCCGCCTACAATGAGGAGGACATCATAGGGGAAACCGTCAGAGCCGCACTTGCTATGCCCAACATCGAGGAGGTTATCGTGATCGATGACGGATCCGAAGACGAAACGCCGTTCATCGCCCACGATGCCGGCGCCCGGGTTATCCAAACTGAACGGAACCTGGGCAAAGGCGCCGCTCTGAACGCCGGCCTGGCGGAAACCGATGCGGATATCATCCTGATGATCGACGCGGACCTCGGGCCGACTGCCGCGGAGACGCAGCGCTTGCTGGAACCCGTGCTGGCCGGGCACGCAGATATGTCGATTGCGGTTATGAGACCACCGCCGGGACACCGGGGCGGGTTCGGCTTTGTAACAGGGCTGTCGAAGTGGGCAATCCGACGCTACGGCGGCGCGGATGTTACGTGTCCCCTTTCCGGCCAGAGGGCTGTCCGCAGAAAGGTGCTTGAGGACGTCGGCGGGTTCGCCGAGGGTTTTGGCGTCGAGACGCTCCTTACAATCGAGGCATTGCGAAAAGGCTACCGAATCGTCGAGGTGCCGCTTCCGATTACGCACCGTGTGACGGGCCGCGACTGGGCAGGGTTCGTTCACCGAGCACGACAGTTCGCAGACATTCTACTCGCCCTCTGGCGCAGGAGGAAGAAGAGATCCTGAAGGCGCAGTTTCTACTAGGAAAGGAGCAAAGTGCGCCGCTGTATGTCGAAGTCGAAAATCAGCAGCATGCCGCGGCGCGCCGTTGAGCAGGAGGATCAGGAGATGGCGTCTCGCAACCATCGTTATACGCGGCGTGAGTTTCTCAAGACGTCCGGGGCGGCGGCGCTGGTCGGCATGGGCCTTGCCACCGGTCGTGCTGCGGCACAGGAGAAGGCCGTGTCAGCCAATGAGAAAATAGTGCTGGGCATTATCGGCTGTGGCGGAAGAGGCATGGGCCACATCGGATGGTTCGGCCGGCACGCGGACGTTGAGATCGGTGCGGTCTGCGACGTTTACGACAAGCACCTCGAACAGGCCGTCACTAAAACCGGCGGCAAGGCGAAGGCGTATCGCGATTTCCGACGGCTTCTGGAACAGAAGGATATTGACGCAGTTGTGGTCGCTACGCCTCCGCATTGGCACCCGCTCATTTCCATCTACGCGTGCCAGGCCGGCAAAGACGTCTATTGCGAGAAACCGATATGCCTGGTTCCAGCCGAGGCTTACGCGATGCTCAAGGCCGCGCGTGAGAACAAGCGCGTTACTCAAGTTGGGACGCAGATTCACGCCGGAGAAAACTTCCGCCGGTGCGTAGAGATTGTCAGATCCGGGATGCTGGGTAAGATTCCTTCAGTTCACGTGATCTGCACGCTGAACGAGTATCCGGGCGGGCTGGGCAGACCCGCGGACACTCCCCCGCCACAAGGACTCGATTGGGATATGTGGCTCGGGCCGGCTCCCGCTGCACCGTTTAATATGGCCAAGTTCGTCAGCGGCAATCACCGCTACTTCAAAGACTACGTCGGAAGCTGGCTCAATGAGCTCGGCCCGCACATCGTCGATCTCGCATACTGGGCGATGGAGCCGGGAGAACCGCTTGCGATCTCGGCCGCCGGCGGCCGATTTGTAGCCGACGACATAGGCGATATACCCGATGTGCTCAACGTCATGTGGGAGTATCCGGGATTCGTGATGAGTTGGGTGCATACGGCTTGCAACAGCTTCAACTTTGGGTTCGGCCCGCCTCCGGACCGCGGGCGCAGGCTGAGCGTTTTCTTCCACGGAAACAATGCGACCCTGTGCGGTGGATACGGGGAGCGCCAGATCGTGCCGGAAGGAGATCGATTGCAGGATGCAAAGGAGCCGGAGCCGAGCATTCCGCCGTCGCCGGGGCACGAACGCGAGTTCTTGGACTCGATCAAGAGCCGCGTGCAGCCGCCATGCTCCTTTGAATACCACGTGCCGCTAGCCGTCACACTGACCCTAGGCCACATAGCGCTGCGTACAGGCCGAAAGATCAGGTGGGACCCGAAGAACCACCGCGTGATCGGCGACCGCGAGGCTGACCGGCTTTGCTACCCCAACTACCGGAAGCCGTGGAGACTGCCGGTATGAACCGACGCGATTTTCTGAAGCGAGCGGCGGTCGGGGCGGCGTCGCTGGGAGTTATAGGACGAACACCGGCCTTCTCTGCTGCCGACTCCGACTGGAAGAAACCCGAGCCCGGCCCGGATTCCGGGAAGCCGGGGCCTGCGGCGGAGCTGAAGAAAGCCGTCATCCTGGGGATGCTGCCGGAGAAGCCGACCCTGGAGGAACGATTCGGACTCGCGCGGGAGTTGGGGTTTCACGGACTCGAGGTGCCACCTGAGGCAGACCTGAATGAAGCCCGCAAGATGCGCGAGGCCGCACGCCAGGCAGGTATCGAACTTCATTCCGTGATCTACGGCGGCTGGCAAGCGCCTCTTTCGAGCCCGGATCCCGCGGTCGCTCAGAGAGGCGCCGACCAGGTTGCGGCGGCACTCAAATTTGCCGGAGAGCTCGCCGCGGACGGCGTGCTGCTGGTGCCAGCAGTCGTCAACGAGAAGACGCGGTACATCGAAGCGTATGAACGTTCTCAGAAGCGGCTGATTGAACTTGCCCGTGTTGCGGAAAAGATTGGGGTAAGAATACTGATCGAGAACGTCTGGAACAACTTCCTGCTTTCCCCTATTGAGTTCGCAAGGTATATTGACGAAATCAATAGCCCCTGGGTGCAGGCGTACTTTGACGTTGCCAACGTGGTAGCATTCGGCTGGCCGGAGGACTGGATCCGCACGCTGGGCAGTCGAATAAAGAAAGTCCATCTCAAGGACTTCAAGAAAGGACCCCGACAGTTTGTAAACCTGGGCGAGGGCGACGTTAACTGGCGGGAGGTTCGCGCCGCATTGCACGAGGTCGGCTACAGCGGTTTTGTAACTGCCGAGCTAAAGGGCGGCAACGAGGCCTACTTGAGAGATCTGTCTGCACGGATGGACTCGATTATCAACAGGCAGTAGCGGTAAATGCGTTTTCGGCGATTCACCCGATCAGTTGATGAGCATCGCATCGCCAAAAACGCCGGCTTTGCATTGTGTACCAACAATCTCATTATCAACGTGAAAATGTGAGGCAAATGCGGTCTCGAAGAATCGAGGACTTCGCATATTGGCTGGTTCAGGACAGGATCCCCCTGGTCAAAGGACTGATCCTGGCGAACGCGCTTTCCTTTTTTGTGATTGCGCTGGCACACCCGAGCGTGATCGTCGAGTATCTCGCATACGCCTCTAACGCGCTAGCCGGCCGGCCGTGGATTGCGGTCACTTACCCGCTAGTCGGACTCTACGGCGACTCCAGCGGGATAATCTCGCTGCTCTTTGCGGGCTACTGGTTGTGGGTGGCCGGAGGCTCTCTAGAGCGGTCGTGGGGAACTGCCAGGTTCGCGACCTACTTCGTCGTGATGTGCGCGCTCTCCGCCGTCGGGCTTTATGTCGGCACGCTGATCACCGGAGTCCCGACAGCGGCAGCAGGGCTCTGGTTGCCGCTGGCCGGGGTGACGGTTGCCTTCGCAATGAACAACCCCGAACAACAGATACTGTTCTTCTTCGTAGTCCCGCTCAAACTCAAGTATCTTGCTCTGCTGGACGTCGCGATATTGCTGATCGCTTACGGCCAGGCCAGCCTCATTGTGGGCATAACCGCGTTGGTAGGGTGCGCGTATTCTTACTGGTACGTGCGTGGACCGAGAGCGTATTCCTGGAGGAGAAGCTCCGCCGGCCGGTCGCAGGTGATCCGTGTCCCCCGACGCGGCAGCGTTCTGCGGCTGCTCAACCCTCTCTACTGGTACCGCGAGTACCGAGAGCGCAAGAGGCTGAGAGACCTGTTTGAAAAGTAGGCAATGCGCGGAACGTCTGAAGTTGTCCTGATCCTGCTGGTATTGTTCATCGCCTGCGGGATACACGTAGCACTGGCCCGACTTGCGCCTCGCTTGCGCCTCATCAAGAACAATTTCCTCAACAAGCAGGTGCTGGGATCGTACGGCGTCATATCGTTCGCAGACACTGCGGGACTTGTATGCATCGGCTGCATCGCGGGGATAATCCGCTGCGCGGACGCAGCGATATACCTCTGCGTGATGGGGGCGATGTGTGCCCTTGGCCTGGCTGACGACCTGCTCGGGTCTCGTGATGTCGGGGGGTTCAGAGGCCATTTCCGGATGCTTATTCTCCAGCGTCGGCTGACAACAGGCACTCTCAAGGCAGCGGGCGGTGCGCTAGTCGGCGCTGCTGCAGCCCGAGTCGTATCCGGCGGTGACCTGGCCAGATGGATAGCGGGAACCCTTGTCATTGCCCTGGCGGCAAACTTCCTCAATCTGGTGGACCTGCGGCCGGGCCGGGCTGTTGCTGTATTTTTCGCCGGGTTAGGTGTAACATGTGTGATGGCGTACGGGAGGCTGCACTCGCCGTGGATTATCGGGGCGATCTGCCTCGTTGCTTTCGCGTGGGGGATCGCGGACAGCCGGGGGCGAGCAATGATGGGAGACGCAGGCTCCAACTCGCTTGGCGCTGCACTGGGCCTCACGATTACGCTCAACTTGGGACTGGGCGGGCAGATCGGCGCCATTGTGATACTGGCAGCCATCAACTGGTATTCGGAGAAGCATTCGATCTCCGCACTCATAGAAAGGCATCCTGTGCTGCGCGCTATTGATGGTCGATTGGGGGTACGGTAGTATTGGCCGAGATAAGAATAGACACGGAACGATGCAAGGGCTGCGAGCTGTGCGTCCATTTCTGTCCAAAGGGCTGCATAACGATGGATGACAGCTTCAACAGCAAAGGGTATCACCCGTCGCGTTTTGGTAAGCCCGAGCAGTGCACAGGCTGCGCGGTGTGCGCGCGAGTGTGCCCCGACGTGGCTATCGAGGTTTGGAGATAGAAGTCAATGGCGACCAGGAAACTCATTAAGGGTAACGTTGCGATCTGCTATGGGGCGATTGCAGCGCGATGCGACGCGTTTTTCGGCTATCCCATCACTCCACAGAACGAGATACCGGAGAAGATGTCCGAGCTGATGCCGGCACACGGCCGGGTTTTCCTGCAGGCCGAGAGTGAGGTGGCCGCGATTAACATGGTCTACGGCGCGGCCTGCGCGGGCAAGCGAGCGATGACATCATCCTCAAGCCCGGGCATCAGCCTCAAGATGGAGGGGCTTTCATATATTGCCGCCTGCGAGCTCCCGTGTGTGGTGGTAAACGTCCAGCGCGGCGGGCCGGGCCTGGGCAACACGCTACCCGGTCAGGCAGACTATTTCCAGGCCGTCAAAGGCGGCGGCCACGGAGATTACCGTCTGCTTACTATTGCGCCGTGGAGCGTGCAGGAGTGCTACGAGTTTATGCCGCTCGCGTTCGACCTAGCTGACAGATACCGGAATCCGGTGATGGTCTTGATGGACGCGATTGTTGGTCAGATGCTGGAACCAGCCGATCTGCACGGCAACTTCGACGTGCACGAGTACCCCAAGCCCTGGGCTACAAACGGCGCGCGCGGCCGCGCACACAACATTATCAACTCGCTCTGGATCAAGACCGAGGTCATGGAGGCTCTGAACGAGCGCATTCAGGCAAAATACGCTGAGGCCCGGCTACACGAGGTAAGATACCGGGAATATCACGTCGAGGACGCGGATCTGGTGCTCGTGGCTTACGGTAGCTCGGCGCGAATCTGCCGGTCCGTTGTCGATATGGCACGCGACGAAGGGATGGCCGTCGGCTTGTTCAGGCCGATCAGTCTGTACCCGTTCCCGGAACGTCAGATAGCCGATCTAGCGGCGACCGGCAGGAGGATTTTCGTCGTGGAGATGAGCGCAGGGCAGATGGTGGAGGATGTGCGGCTCGCCGTTAACGGGCTTGCGGAGGTATGGTTCCACGGCAGAACGGGCGGCGCGGTTCCTACGCCGACTGAGGTTCTCAACAAGGTTCGAGCCGTGTTCGGCAAGCCACTGGTCGTATCGCACTACGGCGGAAAGGGGGCCTAGGCAATGGAGAAGGTATTCGGACGACCCAGAGGACTTACCGACGTCGAGTTCGCCTATTGCGCCGGGTGCCTGCACAGCGTTGCGCACCGGATGATCGCCGAGACGATGGACGAGCTGGACATAATCCACAACACAATCGGCGTATGTCCGGTCGGCTGTGCGGTGTTCATGTATGAATATATGTCGTGCGATATGATCGAGGCGGCACATGGCCGGGCACCAGCGGTGGCGACGGGCGTCAAACGAGTGCTCCCGGACCGTGTGGTCTTCACGTATCAGGGCGATGGCGATCTAGCCTCCATCGGGGCCGCCGAGATCGTACACGCGGCCGCAAGAGGCGAGAACATAACCGTCATCTTCATCAACAACACCACATACGGTATGACCGGCGGGCAGATGGCCCCGACGACTCTGCTCGGCCAAAAATCGACCACCTGCCCGACGGGCCGCGACCCGGCAGCCGCCGGCTACCCGGTACGGGTGTGCGAACTGCTTGCCACGCTCAACGGCCCTTCGTATATCGAACGGGTCTGTCCAACCAGTCCTGCCGGGCTCGTGAAGACCAAGAAGGCCATCAAGAAGGCGTTCGAGAACCAGATCAATGGCAAGGGGTTCTCGCTGGTCGAAATCCTCAGCAACTGCCCGACGCAGTGGAAGATGGCGCCAATCGAGTCATTCCGCTGGATCGACGAGAACATGACGAAAACTTTCCCGCCTGGGGTGTTTGTGGACAGGTGAGGGACTGAGTTCTCGGCTGCCACGGCCTTTCGGAGCTGAGGCCGCCGACATTACCAGTCGCCCGATAACACAGGCTGTTGCGATGAACGCGTTTTCGGCGACTGTCCGGTTTGGTTGAGGAACGTCCTATCGCCCAAAACGCAGGGTCCGCGTGGTATCGCAATAACCTCGGTAACAGGTCATTGACATGACAGCTATGGACAGACACCAGGAAGTGATAATCGCCGGGATGGGCGGACAGGGGGTAATGGTGATTGGCCAGCTCCTTGCGCACGCAGCGGTTCTCGAGAATCGGAATGTCGTGTGGTTTCCAGCATACGGCCCGGAGACTCGCGGGGGCACCGCGGACTGCACCGTCATCATGTCAAACGAGGAGATCGGGTCGCCGGTATCGTCGTCTCCGGACGCCTTGATCGCCCTGAACCAGCTTCTGTTGGACAAGTTTGCGCCATCGGTGAAGCGGGAAGGTTTGATCCTGGTAAACACATCGCTTGCCCGACCTCCGCAGGACCGACCGGACTGCAAGATCGTGGAGATTCCCGCCAATGAAATCGCCGAGGAGCTCGGCAGTTCGAAGGCGGCCAACATGGTCATGCTCGGGGCCTACGTGCAGCTTGCGAGACCGGTCCGGATGGAGTCAATAAAGGCTTCGATGCCGGAAGTCCTGCCGCCCCGACATCACGGCTTCATCCCCCTAAACAACGCCGCCCTGGACCGGGGAGCAGCATTGGTGTCCTCACGGAAACCGCGCGGAATTGGTCGCCCGCGCTGAGGAAAGCACATATCCCACCGCGCCCCTCAGAGCACCAGGGACAACGTGCGGCCGCTGCGGTAGAACACAAACCCAGCGTTTTCGCCGCCTCGAGGATCCTCAACTAAACGCTAGAATCGCCGAAAACGCGCCTATCACAACAACCTGGCGGACAACACGGAAAAACGGTAACCGTCAAACCATCCGCACCTTGCGAGGTGTTTGCTGCTGGTTCATACTGTCTCCATTGCTGAGTGCGTGGAGG
>JBMFPI010000157.1:0-8094 GCA_049969195.1 Armatimonadota bacterium | reverse complement strand
TCGCCGTTCTTGAGCACCTCGCGGCACTTCAGGACGCGCTCGTTTTCGTATATGACGTGTTCGGCACGCCTGCGTATCACATCTGGCAGTTTGTGCTTGTGAGACTCAAAATCGGCAGGCTGTACATCGCGAAGGGCCCGCACGTTCGGTATCCACTGCCCCAGCAAGTGCGCGGCTTCTTCACACTGGCTGCGACGCAGGTCGTACTCGCTGTCCACCAGCCCGCGCCTCTTCATCGTGTCGCACACGGCTATCTTGACCGAGGATGTATCCAGCGGCAGATACTCGTACTCAAGCGTTCTGCAGTCCAGAAACAGCGCGTGGTCCTTCCTGCCGAGCCGGGAGATGAACTGATCCATTATGCCCGTGTTGACACCTACAAATTGGTTTTCCGCCCTCTGGCCTATCAGGGCAAGGTCCGGTCCCGACATTTCGAAGCCCAGCAGGACCTGCATCAGGAAACCGACCGCTATCTCGAGCGCCGCGGAGCTGGAAAGCCCCGACCCGACCGGCACATTGCCATGCAGCGCAATGTTCGCCCCGCGGAGTTCAACCCCGGCCTGTTGCAGGAAAAGGAGAACTCCTCTGACATAGTTCGACCAGGTGTCGACCTGGTCGTATTCGATAGCCGAAAGGGAGAAACCTACGGTCGCACCGAAGTTGGCGGAATGCACCGCGATGATATTGTCATCGCGCAAGCGCCCGGCGGCCAGCACGTCGACGTTGATCGCAACCGGCAGCACGTACCCTTCGTTGTAGTCGGTGTGGTTACCCAGAAGTTCGATTCGCCCGGGAGCCCTAACCACATCCGTCGGAAACGTGCCAAATAGATTGTGAAAGCTATCTCTAAGCTGGGTTACTCGATCGCACATAAGCACAATTTCAGGGCGTCTGTTCCAACTTGCCCGGCGAGGGCTGTTCGGGCGCGCGAAGCGAACGCGCTTTATCCGCCAGCGCTTTGATGCGCTCCGCATAGCCTTTATTGGCAGCCTCCCACCGCTTTATCAGTACATGACCGTACGTCCTGTAGAACCACCTCCGCACAGCGGAATGCACCTGGCGTCTGGCCGAGTGCCACCGGCCAAGCAGCAGATTGAGGTTGAGCCTGGCGGCAAACTTGATGAACTCAGGCCCCGCGATCATCTTGACGCATTGATACACGCTGTAGAACCGCTTCATTGCCCTGAAGGTCTCTTTCTGCAGCTCATAAGCGCTCATGCGGCTCGGCTGGAAGACCACGTGCTGCCCGTCGTAGAGGCTCCACTCCCGGGTGAGGAGCCGACCCTCGCGCTCCATGTTCTCGAAGTACTGCGTGCCGGGCAGCGGTGTGAGCATCATAAACTGGACCGTGTCTATGCCGACACGCAGCGCGAAATCGGAAGCTGCCCGCAAGCTGGCCGCATCGTCGTGCTCAGCTCCGAAGACAAACATGCCGTGAATCATGATGCCGTGCTCGTGAATGATCCGAACGGCCTCGGTGATCTCCTCGACGCTCTGGCGCTTGTTGAACTCCTTAAGTGTAGCAGGGTTAACGGACTCAAAGCCGATGTAGAGTATGTAGCAGTTGCTGCGTTTCATAAGCGCCAGGAGCTCTCTGTCGCGAGCGACGTCCGCGCGAGCCTGCGCGGTCCAATAAGGAGTCAGCCCCTCGGAAAGCATGCGGTCGATGAGCATTTTCGCACGGTTGTTGTCGCCGGCGAAATTATCGTCGTAGAAGAAGACGGTTGACGGATTAAGCTGCCGCAGTTCCTCGATCACATTGTCGATACTGCGCTGCCTACAGCCCCTTCCGAACATCTTGATCACGCTGCAGAAATTGCAGTTGTATGGACACCCGCGCGAGGTTGCGATCGGTGTGAGCTTGATCTTGTCGCGCCCCCGGATCAACGAAAGGTCGGGAAACGGCAGGGAATCGAGGTCGCGGACCAGCTCCCTTGGCGGATTGTGGCGGATTTCATCCCCCACGCGATATGAAAGCCCGGCGATGGAGCGGTATCCCGAGCCCGATTCTATAGCGTCGACTAGTTCGAGGAGAGTATACTCCCCTTCGCCCCGGACGCAGAAGTCGGCGTGCTGGAGTGCTTCGTCAGGCAGGAATGTCACATGCGAACCGCCCATCACTACGGGTATGCCGGCCTGACGTACCCGATCCGCGATCCGGTAGCCCTCCGGAGCCGTGGACGTGGTCGTGGATATGCCGACAAGGTCGGACGACAAAACGTCTGAGTAGTCGATTTCCTGAAAGTCCTGGCAGTAGACGGTGACCTCGGCTCCGCGTCTCTTGAGCATCGCTCCCAGGAGCGGCAGGCCCAGGCGCGGCAGCGCAATCCGGCTGTAGACGTGGTAGCCGGGTGCCTTCGGTTCGATCAGCGCAACTTTTCTTATCCTGGACAATCGAGCACGCCCCTTTCTTGTGCAGGTAGAGTTTTTACTTCGCCGTACAGAACTCAACTACCTTCAAGACTCCGACGAAAACCCCTGTCCACGAAGGTTGTTGCGATAGAATGCAAGCCCAGCGACTTCGGCGATTCGACCTTCCTAGATTAAGCGAGGGAAATCGCAGAAAACGCCTCTATCGCAACAGCTTTATCCTGATGGGATCTCCGGCGGAGCATAGCGGATAGCCCGCGCCGACGCTTCAGACCCCGAAAAGCGCGCCCTGACCGCGCACCATTTCGGGCAGCGGTTCGCCGGTTCGAACGAGCAGCGTGTCGTGTTTGAAATGGGCGTCATCGGTATCAGGATGGTCCAGGTTGTAATGAAGCCCACGACTCTCTTTCCGCGACTGAGCCGAAAGCACGACAAGTTCCGCTGCAAGAGCCATATTGCGCAGTTCCAGAATAGCAGGCGAGAGTTTGGCCGTCTCGTACAATGACTCGGCCTGAGCCCGTATCTCCCGTATCTGCTCTAGCGCCCTGGCCAGCCGCTCATCCGTGCGCACGATGCCAACATATCTCCACATCACTGAGCGCAATTTCAGAGTAAGCTCCTGGACCTGCTCCGGCGGGAGCGCCCGGGTGTGTTTTTCGACCGGGAATTCGGTCACCTCGTCGAACATCAGACCACCTATGCGCTGCTCGGCATCGACGGCGGCCCGCCGTGCAAAGACCACGGCTTCCAGAAGTGAATTGCTCGCCAGGCGGTTTGCGCCGTGAACCCCGGTGCAGGCGACCTCGCCGCAAGCGTACAGATTACCGATGGAGGTGCGGCCGTCTATATCCGTCAAAACCCCGCCGCAGGAGTAGTGCGCAGCCGGGACGATCGGAATCCACTCTCTGGTGATGTCGATTCCCACCGAGAGGCAAGTTTCGTAGATAGTCGGGAAGTGCTCCCTGATGAAGTCGGCATCGAGGTGGGTCAGGTCGAGATAGACACACTCCTCACCGCTATTTTTCAGTTCCGCGTCTATGGCCCGCGCCACGACATCCCTCGGCGCGAGCGATCCCATTTTGTGGTAGCGTTCCATAAAGGTCTCGCCGCTCGCCAGTCGCAATATCCCGCCTTCCCCCCTCACCGCCTCTGAGATCAGGAACGACCGCGCGCCGGGGTGATACAGCGTAGTCGGGTGAAACTGAATAAACTCCATATTGGCGATCACCGCGCCGGCGCGAAACGCCATCGCGACGCCGTCGCCGGTGGCGATCTCGGGGTTTGTGGTGTGCAGATATATTCGCCCCAGGCCACCGGTCGCAAGCATTGTGACTCTCGACCGGAAGGCCGTGACGTCGCCTGTCTCCGAGTCCAGGACATACGCTCCCAGGCAGACAACCTCGTCGCCTGCGCGCTTCGTTATGAGGTCGATTGCGTGGTCGTGCTCGAAGAGGCGAATGTCGTGGTTTGCCTTGATTTGCGCGACAAGCGCTCGCTCGATCTCGCGGCCGGTGAGGTCCGCGGCGTGGACGATTCGCCGAGCCGAATGTCCGCCCTCCCGTCCGAGATGAAGACCCATCGGGTTGGAAGCGTCCGAGTTCTGCGTGAACCGAACGCCCATCTCGATGAGCTCCCGCACACGCTCCGGGCCTTCGTGCACCAATATCCTCACCGCATCCTCGTGCGACAGGCCGCCGCCTGTAGACAGGGTATCCCTGATGTGTGCATCGAAGGAATCCTGAGGGTCGATCACGGCGGCAATACCACCTTGAGCATAGTTGGTATTCGATTCGGTGTCGCTCTTTTTCGTGACCAGCGCGACGCGCCCAAACCGTGCGGCCCGAAGCGCGAAGCTCAGTCCGGCAATACCCGTTCCGAGAACCAGTACATCAACGTCTATCACCACGGTTCAGGGAGCCCCCATTGTGCCTACCGCGCCTCCACCGCGCGCGTCTTCAAGAAGCTCTCGCGCCGACGACTGCACAAACCAGCCCGCAAGCCGCATGCCCAGTTCCTCCGGCCGCAGCGGATCCCCGATCTCGGTGCGCCGCACAACCCGCGATCCGTCAACGGCTGCTACCAGCGCGTCCAGCCTGATGCGGTCTCCCTGGGTAACC
The DNA here is from genome assembly GCA_049969195.1 of Armatimonadota bacterium. Lineage (GTDB taxonomy): Bacteria > Armatimonadota > UBA5829 > UBA5829 > UBA5829 > CALJES01. The sequence goes on along the minus strand of JBMFPI010000157.1, from coordinate 3,607 downwards.
GCCAGCGCCGCGACGGGGGTCCGGCAGCCCGCACCCAGTTCGGCCAGGAATGCGCGCTCGGCGTTGACACATGCGCGCGTCTCGGCATCGTCAATTGGCCTCACCAAACCACACACCGGGTCCCCGACTCTGCACTCCAGCGCCAGCGCGCCCTGTCCCGGAGCAGGCAGGCAGACGTCGCTACCCAAGATCTCGGTCGCGCGCGCACGCCAGCCCATTCTGGAAAGACCGGCAAGAGCAACTACGATCGCATCATACTCCCCGCGGTCCAGCTTTGCCAGCCGCGTGTCCAGATTCCCTCGCAGATCGACGATATCAAGATCGGGCCGAAAACGCAGCAACTGCGCCTTTCTGCGTACGCTACCGGTCCCCACCCTTGCCCCCACGGGCAACTGTGCAAGCGTGCCAGCCTGCGAAACCAGCGCGTCGGCGGGATTCTCACGCGCCGGATAGGCGGCCACACACAGGGACGGATCGATCGCGGACGGCAGGTCTTTGGCACTGTGAACCGCCAGGTCGATTCGACCTTCGATGAGAGCCTGCTCGATCTCCTTTACGAATAATCCCGTCTCGCCTATGCGGGTCAAAGGCACGGTGCCGAGCCTGTCTCCGGTCGTCCTGACAACTTCAATACGCCACGAGATCCCTGTGTGCAGCCGTTCGAGACGCTCGATTACCTCGCGCGTCTGACGCAGCGCCAATTGGCTTCCCCGGGATCCGACAACGATCGAACGCATTCTTGCAGTCCATTATACAGGAACACCAAGCGTTGTGCGATAAAACGCAAACCGAGCTTACGAGTTCACTCTTGCGGACGCAAACACCCGGGACCCTGTTTATGCTGAACCCGATTCAGGAACCCTCTCTTTAGCGCACGAATGCTGAAACAAGTTCAGCATGACGTGATTCCCGCTGAACCGAAGTGTGCCACCGAGGTTGTTGTGGTAGAACTCAAACCCGGCATTTCCGGATTACGCCAGCGACATGAACATCTTCAGCGCCTCTTGCAGCGAAGCGTCCGTCTCGGCGCCGCTGTGTTCCAGACACTCCTGGACACGGTGGCTCACGACCAGGAAGCCCACCTTGTCCAGCGCTTTGCGGGCCGCGCTCAGTTGGCAAACAACCTCCGCGCAGCTCCTTCCTTCTTCTATCATCCGCTGAATAGCCCGGATCTGCCCTCGATCTTGCGCAATCTGACCAGGACATCTTCTCTCGATTCCAAGGCCAATCTGCCCACCCCTACCCCAGGGGGTATGGTTTGACTCTATGCTATAGGACATTCGCACAGCCGTCAAGCACGCCCGCACTGGGACATCAATTCAGTTTTGCTGGCGCGAACCTCCCAGACCCCGTCATCCTGAACTTGATTCAGGATCCATCCTTTCGGTGCCTAGATGCCGAAACAAGTTCAGCATAACGTGATTCCCGCGACATTGAACTGTCTTCCATGCCTCTGGGCCTAGGAGGTTGCGATAGAACGCAAACCCGGCGTTTTGGGCCATTCGACGCTCCTCAACTAAGCAGGAGAATCGCCGAAAACGCCAATATCGCAACAGTCCGCTCATCGACCCTGTGTAACGGAACGTCGGCGACGCGGTATAATAAGGCTGAGCGAAAACCATGGCCATGCCTTCCTCCGGAAAACAGGACGAGTTGATCGATCTGCTGGCAAAAGCCAGGCGCGTGTTTGTGTTCACTGGTGCCGGGGCAAGCAAGGAATCCGGCCTGCCGACTTTCAGAGAGATAGACGGCGAGTGGAGCAAGCACGACCCGATGACGTTCGCAACATTCGAAGGGTTTATGTCAAACCCGGTAGCGGTCTGGAATATGTACCGCCTGCGCCAGCGGCAGATCGCCCAGGCCCGACCAAACCCCGGCCACATCACTATCGCGCAAATGGAGCAGTATTACCCTGATTTCCTGCTTTGCACGCAAAATGTAGACGACCTGCACGAGCGCACCGGCAGCCGCAAGGTAGTGAAGATCCACGGCGACGCGTGGCAAATGCGCTGCTTGAACAACGGCGACGTCTTCGATACACGGCAGTTCGACTTTCCCGACGAGTTCACGGAAGATACCCTGCCGCGCTGTCCCAGGTGCGGATCTTTATGCCGGCCCAACATAGTATGGTTCGGAGAATATGTGCCGCGCGAAGCCATAACCGCATCCATAGCAAGCGCCTCGACGTGTGACCTGATGCTGATCGTCGGAACCTCCGGGGAGGTTTCGAGCGGCTATGGGTTCGCCGATTACGCGCTCGCAAACCACGCGACCATCGTGGAGGTGAACCCCTCAGAGGGCGTTCTGACCCGATACGCGCATTTCTGGATCGCCGAGCCCGCCGGCCAAGCACTACCTCGAATCTGGGAAATGGTCGTGAGCAGGGCCGCGAGCCCGTAGACTGCGCGTCCCGGAAGCGCATTCCGCCTCAGCAGGCCGAACGCATGTGCGGCAAAACTTGTTGACAGCCAGCCCGCCAAATGCTACATTTCTAGCAGACTATGAGCGAGCTGCTGCGCAATCTGGCTGCCCGCATCCGCGCCGACGCGGACCCCCGGATTCACGTGGTTACCGGGCTCGAGCTTGCCGAGGACGAGCCGGTTGTCCTTTCGGCCGCTACGCCGCACGTCGGCGAGGCCCAGGTGGTCGAACCGGGTGGAAAGATCGACCCAGTGCCCGTCGGCGAACCCCGGCCTGGAAAGTTCTCGTTTTTTATGGACGGCGTGCAGCGGCAGCGTGTGGTCTTTTATTTCGCCGGGGTTCCCGTGGTATATGCCTACACGGCCTCCGCAATCCGGACCCGCGGCGCGGATAAGCGCATGAAAACACACTCATCGCCGGCGGCACGCGAGGCGCTTTACTATCCGAAAAGGTTCGTCGAGCTGCGCCTAGACGGGATCGACGTCGTAGACACGGACGACGACACAAAGCCGGTCGAGGAACACCCGATGATCTGGCTGGAAGCGGCTGGAAAGAAGATCTCTAACGTGCGTGAGCAGCTCGAAGCCCAGGTTGTCTCCGAGTGGCTGGCAACCTTCGACGGCTCAGACCAATGGCTGCTTGCTGACGGCTCGCTTAAGGGCGACTATGACCGCTACGCCGCGCCGAATGTAGTCGGCGTCGTGAAAAGCCATCAGACGCAGTACTTCCCGATGGAAGAACAGCGAAAGATACTGGGGCTGCGTGTCGGCGAGCGTAGTGGGCTGTTTATCCCGCGAGGTCGGCGCAGGCACGAAGTATATAGCTGGTATCTGCGGCTGCACTCGAACGCGGGCCAGGATGTTCACTTCGGACTGATCAGAGTGGAGGCCGCCAAGTGTGAACGCACACTCGCGATGGTTGACGAGATATCGCGGTGGATACTTGCCGAGCGATCACCGCTGAGCCTGCCTGACTCTCGCTGGGACCGGATGATCTACCCTATTCGTGACTGCGAGCAGTACCTGCGATCACTCGCGCCAAGCAGAACAATGCTGGACGCGGCGCTGCTGCGGCTGAGCTCGTGTGCCCTGCATTCGGCCCGGCAAAGTTGAGGAAGAACTCTATGATCCAGATCGGACGCGTGGTTGCAACCAGAGAGAAGCCCAGCACGGCCTACGAGTTCTAC
>JBMFPI010000156.1:0-8130 GCA_049969195.1 Armatimonadota bacterium | reverse complement strand
GGGCTCGTGCGCGACTGCACGCCAGTTGTGGGGCCGCCTGCAGGTATGCGTGCCCGATGTCGACCTCTCCGCCCCATCGGCTCGCACGGGCTACGAAACACCGACGAACTTGTCCTACTGACCTCGCGCGTGTGTGACCCGATCTTGCCGCCTCTTCTCGTGGCCTCGAGGTTGTTGCGACAGAACGAAGGCGCGCCTATCCCAACAGCCTGATGGTCTCGTGGTGAGGGGTAGGGGAACGCAGGTGCCAGACCCGGAGGGTGAATGTCGGCACATCTCCAGCGTCTATAGTTACTGTGTGGAGGGCACTGACATGTGGACAGCAAGCTTCGCTCGTTTGATCCGGGTCGCAGTCGGCATTTCGGTCACGGGGCTTTTCTGGTCGGATGCTGTGGAAGGTTTCCCAGCCTATTACGGTGAGAATCGGTCCGCGGGGGTGATGTCCAGCGGCAGACACGAGTCCAAACAGGGGTTCGGAGTCGCGGGTGTTCTGGGACAGATATTCAACCGCGCCACCGGTCGGGCCGCGATACCCAACAGCAGCAGCCCCACTCATCAAACATCCGGCTCGTGGAGCCTGCGTCCTGTACAAAATGACCGCTTTGGATCGGGACCTAGAAGAAGTGAGGGATCGCCCGCGCGCAGCCTCGGGGCACCGGGCGGTTGCACGTCCTTAAGGTCGACGACGAGCGCCACCGTCATCCGCATAACGGAAAGCACCAGCATTATACGAACTGCAGACGAGCAAAGAAACCGCGAGCTCGAGAAAAGTCGCCGTGCCGAGGTCGGCTATTGGCGAGCGCCCATTGGTTATGATGACTCCCACCTGAACTGTTCGCAGACAAGTGCCCGGATGCGGGACACGGCGCGCCTTCTCGAGATGGACCGCCTGAGAGATCTTGGCCGCTGCCGACCGACCTGGTACGTCCCGCCGGCACGCCGCGACGGATTCTATCACTATCCGACGCGGCCGTATTCCAGGCCTCTGCGCTACGGCTACTGGGTATTCGGCGGATATGATCCGACGTTCTGTCGGAAGTCGGTGTATTTCTACTACGGGTGCCTGCCTTGCATCGAGATCATGCGCGTGTATATCGGGCCTTACGTGACCGTGAGCTACGGCGCCAAGCCGGTGGTGGTTCGTGAGGTCTACTATCTTGTCAGGAGCGCGGCCTCCGACCTCGACCGAGCCCTTTCCGACATCCGCAACGCGTGGCTGAACGGCAGGTCCGACCTGATCGCAAGGCACGTGAGAGGGGGCCGACGGGTTGCGGTGTTCCTGGACGGCAGGTATGACTACTCCGTCAAAACCGACGACTATGTCGAGATGACCACCGATGCTCTGAGCGAGATTCAGACAGTCAGTTTTACCTGGCAGACCGTCAAGCAGCGCGTCGACGGTGCGTACACGGCCTTCGGCCGCCACATCTACCGCGACTCTGACGGGACCACGAAGTCCATTTACGTCAGCTATACCCTCCGTCGGATTGGGGATGAGTATTTCATCGAAGAGGTCGGGTCTTCGCTCTCCCGTCTAGATTGATCCGCGCCGTGCTGAAGCCTCGCGTGCAATCTCCGGCCCGGCGGGCCACCCGCCGGGCCTTGCTTTGTCGGTCTTGTCGCGATGGGACGCAAACTTGATCGTCCGCAGCTTGCTGCCCAAGACGAATGTCTTGCGGGCGTGTTACCCGCTCATTGCTGAGGAGACAGTTGCCCGGTGTGCGGTGCCACAACCACCCCGTCAGAACCACGGGGGCCCGGATACCGTACCATACCCCGGCCCATCCGGGAGTAGAACTCATTCTCCCCTTTACGGCAGGTGGCCCAACCAGGACTTTCTCTCCCTTTACGGGAGAGGGTCGGGGTGAGGGTCCGCTTTGCTTACTCAACAACACGTCCGTTGGCAGCGAGGGGCGGAGCCTACGCCAGGCCGTCCCCCAAGTGTAGAAGGCGGGAGAATGGTAGAGAACCCCCCTATCGCAACAAGCTATTGTCTTGCCACGGAAGTTGACAAAGCCCGGGCTTTGGGAATACACTTTGCCAAGCACAGACGGAGGTTGTGACTACATGTACAGATCACTTGCAACGGGCGTGCTGGTCTTCGTTTGGCTGAGCGCGGTAGCCTCCGCGCAGGCCGCTTCGCCCGACAATGCCGACTTGCAGCGCAGGCCACTGCTGCCGCTCGGGACTTCTGGGCTCACTCCTGAAGAACGAGCTCAGCTGCCGCTGCCGTTCGGCATCAACTTTGATTACTTCGAAATGAGCCAAACTATGCTGCTGCGCGACGCGTCTGTGTCGATAAACGGCATGCCGATCCCGTCAAACGCGCTGAATGTGCAGTCGCTGACGGCCGTCGAAACTGAGAGATCGCTGCGAGTAGATGTCTGGCTGCTGCCGTTCATGAACTTGTACCTGCTCACCGGCAGCTTCAACGGCACGGCCAAGGACATTAACGCGTCCGTGTCCGGAATGCCGCTGCCCGTACCCGAAGGAGTTCCTTTCAGTGGGACTACGCGTGGGATCGGAACCACGTTTTCGGCTGCTTACAGGTCCCTATTCTTCTCGTACGACTACAACGTCACGTGGGCCAGAGTAGACCGCTCGACAGGCGCGATACCGACTGTTACCCATAACCCGCGTGTCGGTGTAAGGTTCGACAAATGGCGCTTGCCCACACAGCTCTACCTGGGCGGCTTCAAGATGGATGTGACCAGCGACGAGCAGGGATCGATCACATTCCCGGGCGTGGGGCAGTTCGACTACAAGCTGAAAGCCCTTCCCGAGAGCGCCTGGAACTTTGTGCTGGGAGTGGACATCGACATCCGGAAGAAAGGCCGGATCATCATCGAGAAAGGCTTCGGCAACAGAACCCACACGCTGGTTTCGAGCGGGTTAAGGTTTTAGGCGGGGGTTTCTTTCGGGTATTAATTCAGTCTTGCAGGCGCAGATGCCTAGCACACCGTCATCCTGAACTCGATTTAGGATCAATCTATTGGGCGCCTGGATGCGCAAAACAAGTTCGGCACCACGTGATTCCCGCGGAACTGAACTGACTCTTTTTCAGCTAGGTCTCCAGACTGGTTCGCCTCGTTTGGTATGATTCTGGATTTGGGATCTATTCGGAGCTCGAAATACGAAAGAGAGTGGTGCCGTAGCTGTTGACCCGCCGTTGCGGCCGGGCTCTGTGAGCTTGATGATGACGCTGGGCTATACTCGGTCTCTAAGAGGTGTTCCGGCGAAGTTGGTCTCAGTCGCCCACGGAGCCGGCTCGAATGTGCGACCGAGGGCCGGTCGGCCGAACCGCGAGATCCTTTCGAACTAATGTCCCCCGGTGGCGAGGCTCATGATCTTCTCCTGCGTGGCCTCGTCTCGCGATAGCTCGCCGGGGATCTGGCCCTCGTGCATGACGAGTATCCGGTCGCTCATCCCCAGGATTTCCGGCAGTTCGGAGGAGATCATTATTATGGCGACGCCGTGCTCGGCGAGGCGGTTCATAAGCTGATATATCTCGGTCTTCGCGCCGACGTCGATACCGCGGGTAGGCTCGTCAAAGATCAGCACCTTCGACTGTGTATACAGCCACTTTGCGAGCACGACCTTCTGCTGGTTCCCACCCGAGAGATTCTGAACCGCCTGTTCCACCGAAGGCGTCTTGATCATCAGGTCCTCGACAAACCGGTTTGCGACCTCTCGCTCTCTGCGCCGGCTTATGAACCCGAGCCGCGAAAGGGCCCCCAGGTTCGCCAGCGTGACGTTTTCCCGAACAGCCATTCCAAGCACGAGTCCGAGGGCCTTGCGGTCCTCTGTAACCAGGCCGATTCCGAGCCGGATAGCGTCCCTGGGGGATCGGATGGTCACAGGTCGGCCGTCCAGCCGGATCTCGCCGCCGTCTATTGGGTCGGCCCCGAAAATAGCGCGCGCGACCTCCGTTCTGCCCGCACCTACCAGCCCGGCAATGCCCAAAACCTCTCCGTGACGGACGGCGAAACTGATGTCCTTGAGCACCCCAGCGCGGTTGAGGCCTCTGACCTCAAGCGCCACTTCGCCCGGCTTCGCGGCGACCTTCGGTATCTTTTCTGTAAGCTCTCTGCCGACCATCATTCGGATGATATCGTCGCGGCTGGTCTCGGCAACAGGCTTGGTCGCCACCAGCTTGCCGTCGCGCAGAACGGTCACCCGGTCGGCGATCTGAAAGACCTCCTCCAGCCGATGGGAGATGTAGATGATCGAGACGCCATCAGCTTTGAGTCGGCGGATGAGGGCGAAGAGGTTCTCAAGTTCGTGCTCAGTGAGCGTGGCCGAGGGCTCGTCCATCGCGATAATGCGTGCGTTTCGCGATGTGGCTTTGGCGATCTCGACCATCTGCTGCTGTGCTACTGAGAGCTGGTTCACCGGCACGCGCACGTCGAGCGGCACGCCAAGTTCGCCTATTACTCGCTCCGCCTCGGCATACATCCGGCCGAAGTCGATCACGCCCGGAATCGCGCTCATCGGCTCGCGCCCGAGAAAGATGTTCTCGGCGGCGTTCATATAAGGAACCAGGTTGAACTCCTGATAGATGATCGAGATGCCGAGCCGCATCGCCTCCTGGGGATTGGCGATATGGGCCTCCTCCCCATTGATCGAAATTCGGCCCGAGTCCTTCGCGTCCGCGCCAGCGAGGACCTTCATAAGCGTGGATTTCCCCGCACCGTTCTCGCCGACGAGCGCGTGCACCTCTCCCGGTAGCACGTCGAAATCCACCGCGTCCAGCGCCGTCACGCCGGGGTAGGTCTTTGTGATTCCCCGCATTTCGAGGACGGGCTTTTCTGCTGTGCTTGCTATCGCCAACTGATCACCTGGCTCACGGCTGTCAGCGATCGGCGCTGAGCAGGCCGTTATGATGAAAAAAGCGGTACTATTGCGGGCGCAGTGCCTGTTTGATCACAGGCGTCAGCACGTCGGCTATACGCTGGAAGCCCAGGTCTGTCGGGTGCACGCCGTCGACGGTTTTTTCGCCGTCCGTGCCGAGGAGCAAGCTGCCCTTCACATAATACAGGTTCTTCCCCCACTCAGGCGCGCAGTCCTTTTAGACCTTCTCAAGGGCGGCGTTCTTAGGGTTCCGTGAGTGTTTCTCGCGCGCGAAAGCGGATTGCGAGCCCGCCTCTTCGACCAGCACCACCGGCGTCCCGGGGCGCTTCTGCCTGAGAATCGCGAGCAGATTCCGGATCCGCTCATAGACCCAGTCCGGCGTCATATTGGGCAGCGGGTCGATGACGAACACAGACGCGTCAAGCTCGGCCAGAAGATCGGCCACCTCCGGTTCGCACTTGCCCGCCCCCGAAAAGCCAAGGTTGACGACAGGCATATCTAGCCTGCGGCCGATGATCGCGGGGTAAGCCATTCCGGACCTGCTGGCGCACCCTCCCTGGACGATCGAGATGCCGTAGAAGACGATAGGCCGGACACCGGGTTTGCGCGGTGGGCCGGGCTTTAGCGCCGAGCCTTGCGGCAAGCCGATTTCGACAGAGCTGACGCCGTTGTAGAGCGGCAGATAGAGCGCGTACTCTCGCTCCTGCGCGGCCAGTCCCGAGATCAGCCTGGCTTCATTCTCCTGTGCAGCCGGTCTGCCGACCGCCAGCCACCGCCACTTGCCCCGGTGCCTGACATAGAGATCGACTCCGCTCACGCCGGTCGACGGCATATGGTTCATCGCCAGGTTCGCGCAGATAAGCTTCCACCTTACGCTGATCTCGGGAGAATCGGTAACAAAACGGACGACGAGCCCGGCGCTGTGGTGCGACAGGTTCCACACGACCTCGGGAACGCTCGACTGAGCTCGTGCCGGCAGCCGGTTATATGGTTCGGCCATATCCATCCAGCCTCGGCCCTCGATAGTTAGTGACCGTGCGTCGTGCCATTGAACCTGCTCGTTTGAACTTGTAGGCGGGCAGCTCACAATTATCAGGAGCAGGCTCACGAAGACGGCAGTCCCCACCGCGGCGCTCACTTGTCGCTCGCCTCCGCCGGGGCAGGAGACTCTGAAGGCGGAGAGGGGTTGGTCTCGCCGGGCTTGGGCGGCTCAGCGGGCGGCTTGGGTTGTTCAGCAGGCGCGGCTCCCTCGACTTTCGACGGTTCGACGGGCTTTTCTTCCGGCTTGACCTCAGGCTGTGGTGTAGCCGAGGTTTCGGGTTTGGCCTCAGGCTTGGCTTCCGGTTTGGCCTCCGGTTTCGCCTCGGGTGCGACCGGTGGTGTCACCGGCGGACGACCTTCCAGGGCAGCGAGTTTGTTCTTGACCTCGACATTTGCCGGATCCCACTTGAGATAGTCGTTGCAGGTCTTGATTGCGTCCTGTTTCTTGCCTAGCTTCTCATAGAGGCCTGCCAGATCAAGTGCCAGCTTCGGGTCCCACGAGAACTGTTTGATCGCTTCTGCATAGCACTCGGCTGCCTCCTGAATCTTATCCATCGACTTATATAGATCGCCAAGCTGCCTATTGAGCTGCGGGTCACCTTTGGACTTGTCCAGCAGCTTCTTATACTGATCAACGGCCTTGTCTTTCTGATCACCCTCGACATAGGCCGCGGCGAGTGTGGTTCCGAGCGCCCGATTGTCGGCATTGCCCGCGGCAAGCTCTTCAAGTGTCTTGATCGCCTCATCTATCTTGCCGGCCTTCTTGAACGTATCCACGAAGGCTTTGTACGGCGAATCCGGTTTGGCCGCTTTCACCAGAGACTTGAGATACGCGTGATACTCCTCAGATTTGTTCTGGGATTCGTATAGTTTGGCCAGGCCGTCGAGGGCGCGGGAATAGTCTCCTCTGATCTCCAGGGCTTTCTTGTAGGACGCGATCGCATCGTCAGGCTTGTTCTGCTTCTCGTAGACCTCCGCCATCTGCTCGTAGGCATAAGCCTGGGTGTAGGGCCTGTCCGACTTGGCCAACTCCGAGAGCTGCTGCAGCGCGCCCTCGTAGTCTTGCTTCTTGATCAGCAGGTTGGCGAGGGCGGTGCGGAAACTGATCTCTTTCGGGTCGCTCTCGACGAGCTTTTTGGCTTCCTCAATTGCATCGTCGAGCTTGCCTATGCGCTCCAGGATTCTTGGAATCGCGTTTCCCCACTCGGGGTTCTTAGGGTCCGCCTCGCGCAGCTTGCGGTAGGTCTCGATCTCCTCGTCGTATTTCTTCTGCGTGTCGAAGATACCCGCGAGGGCATACAGGGTGGCCTGATCCTTAGGCGCGAACTCGAGTATCTTCTTGTATTGAGCGACGGCGTCGTCGAGCTTGTTCTGTTCGCGGTACAGGCTGGCAAGCCCGGTGTAGGCGTCGGGTTTCTTCGGGTAGGCTTCGATAGCCTTCTTGAAAAGGGCGACAGCCTCGTCGTATTTCTTCTGTCTGGCCAGGCAGTTGGCGGCCGCTATCATTGTGCTCAAGACTTTGGGCTTGATCCCGAGCGAGCGCATATAAAGCTTGTAGGCTTTGTCATACTGCTGTCTGCCCATAAGGGCGGAAGCGTACGCCTCGATGATTTGAGTGTCCTTCGGAGCCTTGCTAAGCGCGATCTCGAAGTGCTTGTAAGCCGCGTCGTTCTTGCCCTGGAGAAGGTAGACTCCGGCAATCTTGCGATTGGGGGTGGGGTCCTTCGGGTAGAACTGCTCCCACTTGCGATAAGTGACCAGGGCGTCGTCGTACCGCTGCTGCATCTCCTGGGTGTACGCCAGAAGCTCCAGGGCCGTTCTATTCTTCGGGTCGATCCTCAGCATCGCCTGGGCGCCGGCCATAGCCTCTTTCATCTTGCCCAGGTTCATCTGCGTCATCGCAAGAAACATGACGGCGTTCAGATCGCCCGGCTTCGCCTTGGCCGCCGCGGCAAATCTGGGCTCCGCTTCCTTGTACTTCTTGTTGAAGTATTCAAGCCGCCCGAGGGCGAAATTGGCTTGGAAATTATCCTTATCTATCTTGAGGATACGATTGAACGTCTCGACCGCCTTTGCTTCGTTCTTGGCTGCGTAATAGACCTGGGCGATGTTGAGCAGCGCAGGAATGGGATCCGGTCCGATCTTGGCGGCCTTTTCCAGGTATTCAACCGCCGCGGCCTTGTCACCGGCCTTGTCGGCAGCTAATGCTGCTAGGTACATCGCCTGAACGTTCTTGGG
>JBMFPI010000155.1:0-8135 GCA_049969195.1 Armatimonadota bacterium | reverse complement strand
GCCGCCAGAGCACCTCGCTCGCGTCTTGAACGTCAACGTCTTCGTCGAAGACGACTATGATCTTCGTAAACATCATCTGCCCCAGGCCCCAGAGTGCATGCATCACCCGCCGCGCCTGCATCGGATACCGCTTGCGAATCGAGACAAAGGCCAGATTGTGAAAGATCCCCTCTACGGGCAGGTTCATATCCACGATCTCAGGTATCTGGGCCCGAATCAAAGGCAAAAAGATGCGTTCGGTAGCCTTTCCGAGAAAGCAATCCTCCATAGGGGGCTTGCCCACGACGGTGGCCGGGTAGATGGGGTCCCGGCGATGGGTGATACACGTGACGTGAAACACTGGATACTCCTCCGGCGGCGAGTAGTACCCGGTATGGTCGCCAAACGGACCCTCGACTCGGCGCTCGTGCGGCTCGACGTATCCTTCGATCACTATCTCGGCATCCGCGGGGACCTCGTGGTCTATTGTCCTGCAACGCACCATTTCCACCGGTTTCTTGCGCAGGAACCCGGCGAATATCATCTCATCGAAGTCCTCAGGAAGCGGCGCCGTAGCCGCGTACGTAGTCGCGGGATCGCCCCCGAGCGCGACGGCGACTTCCATTCTGGATCCGCGCTTTTCGTATTCAGCGTAGTGGCGTGCGCCTACCTTGTGAACGTGCCAGTGCATTCCGGTAGTGCGTCCGTCGTACACGTGCATTCGATACATTCCGACATTGCGCCGGCCGGTATCCGGATCTTTGGTAAAGACCATCGGCAGCGTGATGAAGCGTCCGCCGTCTCCCGGCCAGCACTTCAGCACAGGCAGAAAATCCAGGCTGGCACGCTTATCCTCCAGAACGACCTGTTGGCAAGGCGCGTGCTTCACCATTTTCGGGAACACCGAAGAAAGCCTGGCAAGCCTGGGCAGCAGCCGCAGTTTCTCAAGGAACCCGCCCGGCGGCTCGGTTTGAAGCAGCGATTCGATCTCGGCGGCGATGTCGTCCAACCGCTCTACTCCGAGGGCCATCGACACGCGTCGGAGGCTCCCGTAATGGTTAATGAGCACGGGCACGTCCGAGCCTTCGACCGTCTCGAACAAGAGCGCCGGGCCGCCGGACTTCACCGTCCGGTCGGCGATCTCCGTGATCTCCAGTTCCGGCGAGACGGATCGGCGCACCCTGACGAGTTCGCGTTCGTCTTCCAGCCGTGAGATAAACTCGCGCAGATCGGCGTAGGCCACGGTTCACCTCACCAGATCGGCGACCAATTGCGCGGTGTGGCATACCCGCACAGTGCTTTCGCGAGCCGCCAGACCGCCTCGAATCTGCATTATGCAGCCGGGGCAGTCCGTCGCCAGAACTTGCGCGCCGGTCTCGGCAATGTGCGCAAGCTTGCGCTCGAGAATCGCCGCGGATATGCCCGGCTGCTTGATCGAATAGCTGCCCGCAAACCCGCAGCACTCGTCCGCGTCCGTCATTTCGATCAACTGCATCCCACTGCGCGCGATAAGCTCGCGCGAACAAGCGGATGTCACAAGCCCACGGGATTGGTGACACGGCTCGTGATAGGTTACCTTCTCCCGAAGATGCACCGGCGCACTTGACACAGCCGCAACCAATTCGGGCAGCAGCATCGCGAATTGAGCGAAGTCCCTCACCTTCGCCGCCAGGCTCACCGCGCGTTCGTGCCACGGCGTGCCGGCAAGGAGCGCCGGAAACTGCTCCCTGAGCATCACCGCGCACGTCGGACACCCGGTGACCACATAGTCCGGCCGGGCCTCGGTCATAGCTTCCACGTTGTCGATCGCCAGCTTCCGCGCCGTGCCGAAATCGCCGACGTATAACGCGGGCGCCCCGCAGCACGACTGCGCCGATGGAAAAGCCGCCGTCACATTCCCGGCCTCAAGCACCTTCCAGACCGCCTCGCCGATTTCCGGGTAGACAAAATCGATCAGACAGCCTGCGAAAAGGCTCACGGTTATCCCGGGGCTCCGGCGCTGCGGTGCGCCATTGGCGGACTTTTCTGATAGAATCTCCCTCAAGAACCTGGAAGCCAGCCCAGGCATTTTCTTGCCGCCGAGCAGGTCCGTGACCAGGGGCAGCTCGCGAAGGGTTCGATCCTGTCCAATGACGGGCTTCTGAAGCGCCCGAGCCATGCGTGCTGCGCCGCGCAACAGGCCCGGGTGCCGGATCGCTGTCATCGAAAGCTTGCCTGAGAAAGGCATACCGCGCGTCTCGACCAGCCGCCTGCGAAGTTCCAGGATCATCCCGGGAACGTCTATCCGGCTCGGGCAGACGCTCCGGCACGAGGCGCACCCGGAACACAGGCCCACGGTCTCTTCGACGGCATCCAGGTTTCGGTGGTGGGCGGTCAGCACGGTGCCGATGCCGCCGACATAGGCGTTTGCATAGGCGTGGCCGCCGATGGAGTTGTAAACGGGGCACAGGTTCAAACACGCACCACACTTTATGCAGTAAAGCGCTTCGCGAAGCTTGTCGTCCGCAGCCATCGCTTTGCGGCCCGCGTCTACGAAGACGACGTGAACCTCAGTCGGCCCGTGGACGCCCAGGGTGAGAGTCTTCTCGATGTCGGTTGTGCGGCTCGGGCCTGTGATGTAAGAGACGTAAGCGCTCATCTTCTGGCCTGACGCACTGCGGGCAAGGACCTTGAGGATCGCGGTCGCCTCCTCCAGAGTGCCGACCAGTTTCTCGTACCCAACAACCGCCACGTGTATCGGGGGAAGCGCAGTTACGAGCCGCGCGTTCCCCTCGTTGGAGACGATGACAAGCGTGCCCGTCTCGGCGATTGCGATGTTCGCGCCCGAGATGCCCATATCGGCCTCGACGAACTGCCTGCGCAGCAGTCGGCGTGCCAGCCGGACCAGTTCTGGGATGTCCGCGGCCACCTCTTCTCCAGTGGCCTCCGATAAGAGTCGCGCGATCTCCTCGCGCGTTTTGTGCATAGCGGGCATCGTGAAGTGCGAGGGCTTCTCCCCCGCAAGCTGAACGATCCACTCTCCTAGGTCCGTCTCGACTACCTCGAGCCCGCACCCGCCCAGCCGGTCGTTCAGCTCGATTTCCTCGGTAAGCATTGACTTGGACTTGACTATGAGTCTCACGCCGCGCTCGTGCGCGAGCTGCTGGATGATTTCTGCGGCCTCCCGGCCGTCACGGGCTTCATAGACGACGGTGCCAACCCTTTGCGCCTCTTGCTTGAAACGCGCAAACAGGCCGTCGAGGTCCGCTACGGAGCGTTCCTTGATGGATCTAACTGCGTCCTGTGCGGCCTCGAGGTCGAACCCGGCCATCGCTTCCGCCCGGGCGGTGCGGTACGCGAGCGCAGCCCGCTTGAGTGCGGTCTGGAGGTTTTGGTCGGTGAGGGCGTCGCGGACCTGTCTCCTGTGAGCCTTGCTTTCGGCCATTCCGGTCTCCCCGCGATATTATCCTACCCGCGCGCGAGGGAAGTCAAGCTTGACACGAGCCTCGGTTCAGTCTTGCGTGCCTGAACGCCCAGGACCTGCCGTCGTGAGCTTGATTCAGGATCCAGCCCTGCAGCGCCTGGTTCCCCAAACAAGCTCAGCATGACGTGATTCCCGTGGAACTGAAGTGTCTCTGACACGAGCCTCCGGGTGTCGCGATAGGCGCGTTTTCGCCGATTCTCCTACTTGTCTGACGAGCGTCGAATCGCCGAAAACGCTGGGCTTTGGGCTCTGTTGCAACGCCGTCAACCTGGAGGGGGCAGACTGGGCACGATTGCCAGAGCGTATTCACGAACCCCCTCTCCCTCGACGAGAGAGGGCAGGGGTGAGGGTGGCTAAACTCCCTCTCCCTCGACGGGGGAGGGCAGGGGTGCGGGTGAGCTGCTGCGGGAACTCAGCCGCGTGCGGGCTTGCCGAAGTTTGCCGCCGAAGTCCTCCCCGCAGCATAGCTCAGGATGGGTTGCATCCGGGGCCGGGCTGTGTTACCCCGGCCCCGACTTGTTCTACCGACTTACAGACTCCGGCTACCTCGGCCACCTGAGATGCACCGGCAGCATCTCGGGGAACGCGGCGTGCGGCTCTATCTGATACCAATACGCAACGGACGCGACGTCATCCTGCAACGGCTGATACTTGCCGTTGGGCCACCAGCCTAACGCCTGGATCGTCACCCTCAGGTCCTTCTCGAACCGGATCGGGTCAAGGATGTGCCAGCGGTACAGGCCGTGCTTGGGAACCTCTCCCTCGTTCTTGACCCACAAGGGATACCCCAGGAATGCGGTGGAGTAGGTGTCGCCGAAACCCCAGGCCCCGCAGAAGTAGTCCTCGGTCCCCGTACCGCAGATGGTGGGGTACTCCTCGTCACCGTCCATAAAGAACTTGATCTCGCCCTCGCCCCACCAGCCGTTTGAGAGCTGGGTCCACGCGAGATAGGTGCCCACATACTGGCCTTTTCCCTTGACGCCATCGAGAATAACGTGCTCGGGCCTGTCTATGCGAGTGACCGCCCGCCGCCACTGCGCGTGGAAGTAAGCCAGGTCATCGGGAACCTCGTCCAGCTCGTAGTCTATCTGGTAGAAGAACCCACCGATGTCCTGATGCCACTGGTTCTCCACCTCGATCCTGGCTGACTTCCGAAACGGCATGGGCCAGTACGAATTGAACCCGCCCGACGGGTTCACCGCTACCGGGATCGAGTTGACCTTCACCCTCAGCGCGTGCCCACAGCAGAAGAAATCGCCCAGCGGAACCTCCACCGACGGCATCTTCTCATCATCCCAGAACATTCGGAGGATGCAGTTGCGGTATGCCAGCTCGGATACCGTGATCCAGATGTGCCGGATCGTGCCGGGGCCCTCGATCTCCGCCAGCGTGACTGTCGAGTTAGCTGGCACGGTGATGCAAGGCCTGATTTTCCATCCCTTGCCCAGCATTGACCCCGCGCTGTGCTCGTCCGGCTCGGCCTGCGCCCCCGCGCCCTTCTCGCCCGCCGGATTTTCAGCCGATATGCTGCGCGTCTTTGCAGCGGTCACTCTGGCGACGTTCGACAGAAACCCTGTCTCGAAGAAACTCATAGTCTTATGCCTCCTCCAGGCTCTTGCGATAGGCGTGTTCCCCGCGATTGTCCCGCCTGGTTAAGGAGCTCCGAATCGCCGAAAACACTGGCTTTGAGTCCTATCGCAACGATCTCTTGCCTCCCTGATGAGCTTTGCCCGATAGAAAATACCACGCCGGGCACGCACAGTCAACCGCCGCCCGCTAGGTTGTCGCGCCTGAACGCAATAACCTCACACATCAGGATAGGTCACACCCGGGGCCTCGGTAGCAAATCTTGGTTCGTCCGGAAGTAGCCCCTCTCCCTCGACGGGATAGGGCGGGGTGAGGGTGGGCTGCCGCGGCGTGCCGGCGGCGCGGCGGCGAGACTCCCGTCCGGGGCAGCGTGCGTTGCACGATCAAGCCCCGGCTCCTTCTCGAAGCATAACGAGCACAAGAACCGCCTCAAACGCGCGTATTGCGACGGTTCGTGGTGGAGGGTGACGTGCCAACGGGCACCTGCGTGCCCTGACGCAGGTGCGGGGAGGATGTGCCGGCGGACTGGATCACGCAGCGATTATGCCGAGGTCAACTGCTCTGCGGAAAGCCTGGCCGCGGTTGGAAGCTCCGAGCTTGACGTAGGCCCTGGCCAGGTGAAAGTCGACGGTTCGCTTGCTTATTCGCAGCGTCCGGGCGACCTCGGCCGCACGCCCTCCCTCGAATATCAGCCTCAGAATCTCGGTTTCCCGCTCTGTGAGCCGGAACGGCGCCGGGGGACTTGCGGGCTTCCCCTGCGCCCGCTCAGTGCCCTCCATGACTTGCGAGCCTCCATGCTCAACCCTCGAAATAGGTTTCCAACCAGCTCCGGGTTACCGCTGTGCGAAGTTTCTTGAGTGCCCGCGCCTCCAACTGCCTGACGCGCTCCCTGGTGATGTGAAGCTGTTGGCCTATCTCCTGCAGGGTCGAGGTAACTCCGTCTTTGAGTCCGAATCGTTTCTCGATGATCAGCCTTTCCTGCGGGCTCAGCCACGACATAAGCTGGTGCAGGATAGCCAGCCCCTCACTTTGCAGCGCATCCTCTTCCGGGTTGCTCCCGCCGGCCTGGATGAGTCTCTCAAGCAGCGAGACGGTTCCCTCCTCCGAGGCGCTGTCATCAAGTGACACCAGCGCTTCCGAGGCCTCCAGCAATCGAATCACCTTCTCCCTCGAAAGCCCAGTCAGTTCACAAAGTTCCTCCACGGTCGGGTCACGCCCCCAGTCGTTGAGGAACGCAGAGCCGATCTTGTGCAGCTTGTGGATGGCCTGTATGACGTAGCTCGGGACTCTGATCGCGCGTCCCTGGCGTTCGATAGCACGCGTTATAGCCTGCCGAATCCACGCCACCGCGTACGTCGAAAACCTGAATCCCTTCTCGGGATCGAAGGAATCCACCGCCTTGATCAGACCGATGTTGCCCTCCTGGATCAGGTCCGGCAGCGGGACTCCCGATCGAGAGTAAACCTTCGCCACGCTGACCACCAGCTTCAGATTGGACTCGATCAGCTTCTTCTTGGCTTCTTCATCTCCGTGTTTGGCTCTGCGTGCAAGAGCGCGTTCCTCTTCCGCATCTAGAAGAGGCCATCGGCCGATTCGATTGAGGTACATATCCATCGAATCGCCGATGTCAGAAGCTTCGGGCAGTGCTTCTTCCATCTCCGGCTGTGTCAATTCGAGCGCATCGCTCATGATCGACAAGCCTCCTTCCTCCGACTACCTCATCCGTAAGAGCGAGGACCGCGTCGCCGGTATACCGGTCCCGCCCCATCAGCGCCGGCGCATACGCTCAGGCCGCGCGCCCGGCTTTCACTTGACCTTGCCTGCCCGCCCCGAGATCACCCCGGGGTACGATTCACTTGTCCCTGCCGGCACCGAATACCGGTGCCAATCGCCCGCGCGAAGCTTCCATCCCCTCCGTGGTGGTAATCGACTGCCTTCCTTGCAGACGGAAGGACCCTGGATCTCAGCACTTCCTGTGGTGAAACCTGCGGTCCCGATATTGCCAAACTGTGCGTCGCAGCAAGCGCGGGGCGCGCCTCTGCGAAGCTCAATGAGATGAGTGCGTGGCTCGGATTACTCGCTGAGCAAGTCCCGTCAGTCCCTCCCCGTACCAACGACCAACGTTTCCTGCCCGCGTCGCCTGCGCAAATTCGTGCTGCGCTCCGGCGGCTACTCCACCAAGATAATCATATCACTCCGCCGACGGCATCACGGGGCGGTAGTGTAACAATTATGTAAAAACCTGTTCGTGCCCCCTGCCTGCCCAGGACGCCCGCGCGCTGCACACGGGGGCGCAGAGTGTCATTTTTCTTCTACGACGGCCCCGATTCAATATCCTCCTTGCCTTCCACAAGTGGCTATGTTGCTATAGAACGCGGGCGCAGGTTGTTCGGCGAATCGGCGCCTTTCAACTGAGCAGGACAATCGCCGAAAACGTGCCCTTCGCAATGACCCGCATGAATTCTTGACGGCAAGAAACGTGCCATTGGTCTTCCACACTGCCTACGGCGCAGTCGTCCGAACGGTCTGGCTAGTAACCGCGAAAGCAGCGTTTCGTCTAAGCTATCGAGCACCGAAGGATGTCCGGAAACTTCCGGCACGAGGAGGGAGTGACAATGAAAACAGCAAGACTAATCCTGGTCGGAGCGGTACTGATCTTCGCTGTCGCGGCAGTATGTCAGGCGGCAGGAGAGACCGTCAAGCCTCAGTGGTGGGGCAAGCCCCCGGGCGAACGGCCGGTCGTGCAGGGCGTGGTCGCAAACGTCAGCCCGACCAATATCGCCGTAAAGACCCGCGAGGGCCTCAAGTCGTTTAGCGTCAACGAAAAGACCCGCGTGATGGTCCGCGGCCAGAAGGGCACCATCGCCGACGTCAAGGTGGGAGACCCGGTTGTGGTCAAGTTCCAGCTAGTGACGAACAACGTGCCCGTGGCGATCGGCGTGATGGTCCCGAAGCCGGGGGTGTCGGGTCAGATTGTGTCGATCCAGGGTAACGTGATCGTAGTTCGCGAGATGGCCAACCCTGTGCGCCCCAAACCGGTACCGGGCGAGCGTGTGGCGGCGAAGCGCCGGGTTCGCGCGGCGGTCGGCGGGCCGCAGCCTGCCCC
>JBMFPI010000154.1:0-8137 GCA_049969195.1 Armatimonadota bacterium | reverse complement strand
AAACAGCTTGCTTGTGAGGTCCGGCGGCAGCCAGCAGCCTCCCGCGGCGACTTTGCGGATTGCGTCCACAAGCTGACTGGACGCGGCGTCCTTCAGTAGATAGCCCATCGCACCGCTCTGGATCGAACGGGCCAGCAGCTCGTCGTCGTCGACGCCGGTGAGAACGATGGTCCTTGTAGGCAGATCCTCCGCCGAGAGTGCCTCCAGGACCTCGACGCCACCCATTTCGGGCATTATCAGGTCCAGAAGCAGTATGTTCGGCTTGAGATCCCGAACCTTCTCTATCGCTTCTGCGCCGGTAGTAGCCTCACCCGCGACCGCAAGGTCATCGTATTCCTCGAGCAGACCTCTCAGCCCTTCCCGCAGTATTGCGTGGTCGTCGGCTATCAGAACCGTAATCTTGTCTTGATTCGAGCTGTCCGTATGAACCCGCCTGCCCTTCCACCTGCACACTTAGCCACGTGCGCGTGGTATACCTGCATGCTGCGCCGGGCGATGTTTGGGGGTATCCTACGCTCCTGGACTAAACTGGGGAATTGCCGGCAGCGCGCCTGTTGCAATAGACCGAAAGTATTACGTAACGGTAGCTCCACGGTATTACCCCGAAATAGTACACCTGCCCGATTGCAGGCTTGACGGGTTGGGCCTAGAATACGGATAGGTGGTGCTGTGGCCGACGCGCACCGCTCACACGCGTCCTCGGACAAGAACTATGAAAAAGCACGGGTTTACTCTTGTGGAGTTGCTGGTTGTGATCGCGATCATTGCTATCGTGGTTGCGATGATCTTCCCTGTGCTGGTTCAGGCCAAGGAGTCCGCGAGGATGCGCGTGTGCGCCGCTAACCTCAAACAACTCGGCACGGCCATTTTGCGTTACGCAGAGGATCACGACGGCTACGGGCTTCCGCCCCCACCGGTGTACTACAGAAACCCGTGGATCTTGTGCGCCGAGCCGTTGGTGCCCGAGTACATACCCCAATCCGTGAGGCCGTTCAGAGGCGAGAAGGTCAGCAGCGCTCTGCCGTACCCAGGAGTCGCTCCCGAGCAGAAGCCGCCGTGGCTCTGGGTCTGCCCGGGCGATACCAACCGCGGAACAAGAGAAGTCGAGCGACCCTGCTGGTGGAACTTCGGCTCAAGTTTTCGCTATCCCGGCCCGCGCGCGTATCTGAGCGGTGCAGAGTATATGCAAAGGATCAACACGGCTCCGCGCAAGATATCTCTGTGGAAAAATCCCAAACGCGATATGCTGCTTGCTGACCACTTCGACGACTTCCACAACGGCGCCGTCGCAGAGCGCAGGATGGACGAGCACTCACTCTTTTCGCCCACGTGGATAAAGGTGAAGAGCGTGGACATGCTCTTTCTCGACTTGCACGTGATGGCGATAACGCCAGCCCAGCGAAACGAGTACCAGACCTTTACAGTCAAAGACGACAACCCCTACTACAAGCCCGGTTCCCGCGACTGAACCCGGGCTCTCACCCACGCGAACACTACCAGATCAGCGCACAGAACCGCGAAGCATATCCAGAGCGCCGTGCGAAGGCCGATCGAGTCCGCAGCCCATCCGATGATCGGCGGAAAGGCAGCCGCCCCAAGCGAACCCGCCGCCACGACAACAGCGGTCACTACCCCCGATGCCTGCGGGTGGATGCCGCTGGCGCGGCTGATCACGGTTGGAAAGATGGGCCCCAGGAAGAAGCCTAGCGCGAAAGCTGCCCCGGTGCCCAATAACGGACCGCCCCCGATCAGCAGCGCCCCCTGGCCTGCGGCCGCGAGAGCAGTCGCCCAGCACACCAGCGTAGCGTCTGCGGCACGGCGCGAAGCCCACGCTGCCGTCACCCGACCGAGACCGATGCCAACCCACATCAAAGATGGGCTCGACGCCGCGAAGGCATCGCTCGCGCCCAGGAACCGCTTGAAATACACCGAAAGCCACGTGGATTGCCCGATCTCCGCGCCTACGTAGAGGAATATCCCGAACCCCAGACAGATCACCAGCGGATCCCTTACGATCTGGCGCGCCCGGACCCGTTCGGCTGGGTTCGCCGTGTGCTTTTCCCCGTGCATCAGGGCCGCAGACAGGTTCAGCGCCGCCGCGAACGCGCAGATCACACAGGCACCGACATATCCTGTTCGCCAACCAAGCCCTGATCTCAGAAGAACGCCGATGCCGATGGGCGAGACCACCGCTCCTATCCCGAACATCGCCTGCGCGAGGTTCATTATCGAGGTCCTTCGCGAGTCGGTAAAGAGGTCCGCTAGCAGAGCCATTGAGTTCGCCTCCGACAGGCCTCCTCCGATACCGAAAAGCGCTGAGCCGAGGATGGCCAGACGAAAATCGCCTGTCTGTGCGAACAGTATGGCCCCTACGGCCATCGACGCGCATCCGGCCGTCATCGCGGGCAGCTTGCCGCGCAGGTCAGCGAACCTGCCGGCCGGGATCACTGTCACGAAGAACCCGAGCATCGTCGCCAGCGACAGCTCCCCAAGCTGGCCGAGCGATGCGTTGTAGCTCGCAGCAATCTCGTTGTTGCAGGCCGGGGTAATGAGCAGCACGACGGCGTACGACAACAGGCTTGCGAAAGCGGAGGCCGTCGCAAGCCTGAGGAAACGCCCACGGATGTTCGCCTTTTCCTCTGAACCCAATCGAAGCTAACCCCACCAACGGTTCTTCTTGCACACGGCCGACCCGGCTTCCTTCGAGGGTGCTAGAAGGGACCTCTTTCCCCGGACGCGGGGCCCTTCAGGGCAACAAGCCCCGGGCGGTCAGACGAGTCCAACCCCCACCCCCGGCCTCCACCATCAAAGGAGAGAGAAATGTATAGCCAAACCGTTCTTACACACTCCAGAAAAAGCGACCATACTGCCAAATACCTCTTGACATCGGTAATTCCGCATGATACAATCACTGTAGACTTGGCCTTGCTGGTAAGCTTTTCGTAGCACACCGGAGAACCGAGGGCTTACTACAATAAGGGACTGACCCTAAGGTCAAGCCGTGAGGTTTACCCCCGGAGTCAATGACTCGCGGGGGTATCCTCTTTTCTCGGGGGTTTGCAATGAAATACACGCTAGGACTGGACATCGGTAGTACCTCAGTCGGGTGGGCAGTTGGAAACCTTGACAAGAAAAGAATTGAGGCTCTGGGGGTTCGCGCGTTCAACGCGGCGGAGGTTCCCAAGACGAAAGAATCTCTCGCCAAACCGCGCAGGGAGGCCCGAATCGCCCGAAGACGCCTGCGCAGAAGACGCGGCCGCCTCAACCGAGTCAAGAGATTGTTTGAAGCTTTTGGTCTTGTGACCAATGCTGATCGACTATTTCCGGCTCGACCCGACCCGCGCGTTTGTGTGCCCGATCCATGGCAACTTCGGGCGGACGGCCTCGACCGTCTCCTCACCGGCGAGGAGTTCGCGCGTGCCCTGTACCACATCGCCAAACACCGCGGCTTCAAGTCCAACCGCAAACATGAGAAACGCGGGGATCAGGAATCCAAGAAAATCAAAGGAATGCTAGCCGGCGTTCAGCGCATGCGCCACGACTTTGAGGAACGGGGCTATCGCACCATCGGGGAGATGCTTGCCCGCGACCCGAAATATGTGGAGCGTAAACGCAACAGGGATCAGGATTATTCCCACACCGTCGACCGCGCAATGCTCGAGGAAGAGATAAGACTGCTTTTCGAGTGCCAGCGCAGATTCGGCAGTGCTTTGGCCAGTCCCGATTTCCAAGAAAAATACTTGGATGTATTCCGCTGGCAACTGCCGTTTGCGTCGGGGGACGCAATCCTCCAGAAGATCGGCCTTTGCACCTTCGAACGCGCAAACGGCGAGCGGCGCGCGCCGCGGGCCTCTTGGACTGCCGAGCGGTTCGTCCTGCTGCAGAAACTCAACAACATCGAAATCGTCAACGACGGCGACCGACGTCCTCTCACCCCCGAAGAGCGGGACATTGTGCTTGAGATGGCGTATTCCACCAAGGAACTGAAATACCACGCGATACGCCGCAAGCTAGCCCTGCCGGACGAGGCCCGGTTCGCGGGGGTCCCCCTGAGGTACATGAAGCGCAAAGAGGGCATGCTCGTTGAAGACCTGGGCTGCGAAAACTCCACCTTCGTTTCCCTCTCCGGCTACCACGAGCTTCGAGAATTCTTGACCGGCCGAGGCCTTTGGGAAGACGTAAAGGACCGTCCGGATCTGCTCGACGATCTCGCCTACGCCCTTACGGTCTACAAGACAGAAGAGGACGTGCGCCGCTACCTGACGGAGCAAGGCATCCCCACGCCGATTGTCGAAGCCCTCGCTTCTCCGGACGCCCCCTCTTTCGATAAGGTGGTCCACCTGTCGATAAAGGCCATGCGCAAGATCATCCCCCATCTTGAGCAGGGCCTCAAATACGACGAAGCCTGCGCCGCTGCGGGTTATTCCCACTACGACCCCAGGGGCGCTGCCGAGCGCACCAGGAAACTCCCGGTCATTGAAAGAGAGGATATAACGAGTCCCGTGACCTATCGCGCTCTATGCCAGGCGCGCAAGGTGGTCAACCATATTATAGATCGCTACGGCCCGCCGACCTATGTGAACATCGAGCTTGCTCGAGATATAGGCAAGAGCGCAGAGAAGCGCAAAGAAATCGAAAAGCTGATCGAGCAGAACACAAAAGCGCGCCAGGAAGACGATGAGAGCTTCCGAAAAGAGTTCGGTTGCGAACCAACAGGCGAAAGAAAGGCCAAGTGGAGGCTTTACCGCGAACAGAACTTTCAGTGCGCCTATACAGGCAAGCCGTTCGACAAATCGCGTCTGTTTGAGCCCGGCTACGCGGAGATCGATCACATCCTGCCCTACAGCCGCAGCTTAGACAACCGCTTCTCAAACCGCGTGCTTGTCTTCACTTCGGAGAACAGAAACAAGGGCGACCGCACGCCGTACGAATACTTCGGCGCAGACCCTGTCCGATGGGCCGCCTTCGAGGAGTGGGTCAAGGCCAATATCCGCGACCGTGATAAACGCGCCAATCTGCTCAGGAAGGACTTCGCCAAGCGTCAGGACGAGTGGATGCAGCGCAGTCTCACCGACACCCAATACACCGCCAGGTTCTTCAGTAATTACGTCCGCCGCCATCTAGCCTTTGCCGATCCGGACGTCAAACAGCCTGTCCGATGCCTCAGCGGTGCAGTTACCGCACTCGCTCGAAGTCTGTGGGGGCTTTCCAAGCATCGCGAGGAAGACGATCTCCACCACGCTCTCGACGCCGCCGTTATCGCCGTGCTCACTCCCCACCACATCCAGTCCATCACCGAGTATTCCAAGGAACGAGAAACGGGCCGGCCTACGGAAATCATCGATCCTGAGAGGGGTGAAAGGGACCCAAAACCGTTCGGGTTCCGTCCGCCCTGGGAGCACTTCCGGAAGGAGCTTCTCGCACGTCTCTCGGATGACCCCGCGGGCCAAATCGCGGCGCTTAACCTCCCGTCCTACGCTGAGGATCCGCCTGATCTGAGCCCTGTGATCGTCTCCCGAATGCAGATACGCAAGGCCTCCGGCGCGCTGCACGCCGAGACTATTCGCTCGATGCGCGAGGCTGAGGGCAAGCGCGTCGCCGTTGTTCGCAGGAAGCTCACCGAGCTTACCAAGGCCGACCTGGACAAGCTCTGCGATCCCCAAACCAACAGAGCCCTTTACGCGGAGATTCGCAGGCGGATGGAAGAGCACGAGTTCGATGCCAAGAAGGCGTTTGCCGAGCCTCTGCACAAGCCTAGCGCGCCCGGCAAGAAAGCCCCGGTCGTGTGTTCCGTCAAGGTCTGTGAAAGCCAGCCCTCCGGAATTGAGGTCCGCGAGGGGATCGCGGACAACCCCAGTGGCAGTATGGTAAGGTGCGACGTCTTCACAAAAGCCGGCAAATACTATCTTGTCCCGGTGTACGTACACCACGTGCAGCGGGGCATTTTGCCGAATAGAGCCATCGCCGCCCACAAACCCGAAGACCAGTGGCCGGAAATGGACGACTCGTATACCTTCCTGTTCTCCCTATACCCGTACGACCTGGTGCGAGTCACCACCAAGTCGGATGAGTTCATCGGGTACTACAGAGGGCTGGACCGTGCCAGCGGGACGATAAGCCTTACTCCGCCTAACAACAATGCCATCCAACCCTCACGCTTTGGCACAAGAACGCTCAAACTTATGGAAAAGTACCAAGTGGGAGTTCTCGGCGAAAAGTGGCTTGTGAAGAGGGAGAAGCGCGTTGGCCTGGCGAACGGTGGTGGTGGCAAACCCGGCACGACTTAAAATCGACAATGACCGGCTGGTTATTGTTCAGGATGCCTCGACTCCGCTGCCGCTGGAGGATATCGCGGTCTTAATTCTGGAATCTCCACAGGTGACGTTGTCATCGGCGGCGCTGGCTCGCCTTGCCGACCACGGCGCGATGCTTATCGCCTGCGGTCCGAACCACCTTCCCATCTTCGCCGGCCTGCCGTTTGCCGGGCACAGCCGCCTAGCCGGAACCCACCGCATGCAGCTCGAGACCTCCCTGCCCTTCCGCAAACGCTGCTGGCAGAGGATTGTCCAATCCAAGATAGCAAACCAGGCCGAGTGCCTGCGCCTTGCGGGCCGGGAGGGAGCCGATCATATCGCGGCAATGGTCGAGGAGGTGGCCAGCGGCGATACGGGCAATGTGGAGTCCGCGGCCGCGCGTGAATACTTCAGGCGGCTCTTTCGGGCCGATTTCGACCGCCGATCCGAAGACGGGATCAACGCCGCCCTGAACTACGGCTACGCCGTGATCCGTGCTGCCGTTGCCAGGGCACTTGCGGCTTACGGGTTCCTGCTGACACAGGGAATACACCATTCGAGCGAGCTCAACGCGTTCAACCTGGCGGACGACTTTCTGGAGCCGCTGCGGCCGGTGGTGGACCTGTGCGTTGCCTTGTTCTCGCCGCAGCCTGAGGAGCTGACGAAGGACCACAGGCAGCAGCTCGCGTCGCTGCTGGCGTGCGAGGTGCGCATCGACGGGGAACGACACTCCGTGCTGCGCGCCACGGAGATTATGGCGGGCTCATTTAGCGCGGCCTGCCGAGCGGGCGAACCGCGAATGATCAAGCTGCCGCAGCTCATTGCGCTTCGCGAACACAGGTACGAATAGCCGTCTCCTCCGGGGCCTGAGCCGACCAATGAGCAGGTTCATGAGACTGCTGGTGTTTTTCGATCTACCTGTAAAGACCTCGGCAAACAGACGAGCTTATGCCCGGTTCCACAAGTTTTTGCTGAGGGACGGATACGACATGATTCAGCTCTCGGTGTACGCCCGGCTGTGCAACAGCCCGGAAGCCGTGGAGACACACATTCTTCGGCTGAAAGCACATAAGCCGCCCGAGGGTTCAGTGCGGTATATGCAGGTGACGGAGAAGCAGTTTACGAATATGCAGGTTCTGGTCGGGGAAAAAAAGCGCAAGGAGGACCCGAAATTCGCCAAGCAGCTCTCATTTTTCTGATGGCCCAGAGATGAAAAAGAGCCCCGTTTCGAGCGTGAAACGGGGCTCTTTCGTCCCCCTGTATTATAGCACACCGGAGAACCGAGGGGAACTACAACAGCCCACTCTATTGCCCGGTTTTATTGCGTATTATAGCACACCGGAGAACCGAGGGGAACTACAACGTTCGTCGGTCGCTATTGAACCTCACCGTATTATAGCACACCGGAGAACCGAGGGGAACTACAACTCTGCTGGATTGGGGGCGAGCCCCACAGAAATTATAGCACACCGGAGAACCGAGGGGAACTACAACTTCATATAGTATCAAGAATCGAGAAATCGCTATTATAGCACACCGGAGAACCGAGGGGAACTACAACTTGCGGCCCCCAACGTGTCGCATCGCCTTGATTATAGCACACCGGAGAACCGAGGGGAACTACAACGTGACTTCGTTGTTTCGTTGACCGGCAGGGATTATAGCACACCGGAGAACCGAGGGGAACTACAACCTGGCCAGCGATCACCCCTGCTATTACGGATTATAGCACACCGGAGAACCGAGGGGAACTACAACAGCCTGATCGGGCTGGACAACGCTCAGGATATTATAGCACACCGGAGAACCGAGGGGAACTACAACCCTTTCGCCATATGTTATCG
>JBMFPI010000153.1:0-8257 GCA_049969195.1 Armatimonadota bacterium | reverse complement strand
GGACACCTATGTTGCCAGGGCACCAGAGCAAGAGTCCCCGAGGCTCGATTTATGACGCCCAAGTATCCGTCCTGGATGCCGAATCAAGTTCGGGATGACACAAAGGGGTGTGGGCGCGTTAAGTGTGTGCGCTAGCGTTGACTTGTAAAGACTTGTGCGGAGGTCAAATGATACGATGAGACCGTGGCGGGAAGTGATAACCCCTCATTCGGACATAACAAAGGGCGGCTTGGACGAGGCAGTATTCGCCGCAGATCTTTCGGACGTAGTCGCAGGCCGGGGACCGCTGGACTACCTCGACCCGATACTGTTCTGTAAGAGAACCCACCATACCAAGGGACTAGCGCAGCTTTGTGCGGCGGTAGCTTCCAGACTTGCCGGAACCGGCCGCGGGGAAGCGGTGATCCAGATCCAGACCCCGTTCGGCGGCGGCAAGACCCATAGCCTGATTGCTCTCTACCACCTGTTCGGCGGCGCATCGGAGATCGAAGGCACGGAGCTTGCCCAGACTGTGATCGAGAAAGCCGAACTCAAGGCGCTGCCGAAGGCGAAGGTGTTGGCTTTTGTGGGAACGTCTGCGGACCCCATCAAAGGCAGAACCGTGTGGGGCGAACTCGCCGAGCAGATGGGCAGATACGACCTGCTCGCAGAACACGACCGCCAGAAACGCGCACCCGGTAAGGACAGGCTTCACGAGCTCCTTTCGGGAGGTCCGACGCTGATACTGCTGGACGAGATAGCAGAGTATGCGGTGAAAGCCAAGGACTACGCGGAACAGGTGGTAGCCTTCTTCCAGGAGCTGACCGAAGCTGTGAAGGTGATTCCGCAGTGCTCGCTCGTGGCGACGCTTCCCTCGAGTGCTCCATATGGCGAAGAGGGCGAGCGCAGGCTGATGGATCTGCAAAGGGTATTTGGTCGACTCGAAGCCGTGTATACGCCCGTTGAGGGTGAAGAAGTGTTTGAGGTGATCAGGCGGCGGCTTTTCGAAAGTGAGCCGAGTGAGCGTCAGGTTCGATCAATAGCGCAGAACTATTGGGAGATCTATAACAGCCTCGGGGACGACGCTCCCGATTACGCTCGGCAGCCTGGATATCGAGAGAAGATCTGCAAGGCGTATCCGTTCCATCCGGAACTGATCGACATCCTGTACCAGCAGTGGAGCACCTACCCGACATTCCAGCGCACCCGCGGCGTCCTGCGACTCCTGGCTGAAATAACCGCTGACCTGTACGGACGCGACCACTCGGCTCCTTTGATTCAACCCGCACACATCAATCTGCTCAATCAGGAGATAAGGCGCGAGTTCCTCAGACACATAGGTAACGCATACGACAGTGTGATCGCATCCGATATCATGGACAGCAACGCCAAGGCGCAGTTGATAGATGAGCAGATGCCTTCAGAGTACAGGCACCTCGGGATCGCATCGGGCTTGGCAACTGCGATATTCTTCGGGTGTTTCAGCGGGTCCCCGGAGCGCAAAGGCATAAGCACCAACAGGCTCCGGCTGGCAGTGCTGCGCGAGGGCATACCTCCGGCCCTGGTGGGAGATGCCCTGAAGCGAATGGAAGAGCAGCTTTGGTATCTGCACTCGCACAACGGGTTATATTGGTTCTGGACCGAACCCAACGTTAACCGGATGATTATCGACATCGAAGGCGGCATATCGGAACAGGAAGTCCGATCAGAAATCAGGAGCCGGGTGGAGAAGATCGCAGGTTCGGACATGAAGGCGGCGGTTTGGCCCGTTGAAACGCAAGATGTACCGGACACGCAGGAACTGAAGCTTGCCGTGCTGTCCGACAGCCACGCGGCGACGCAGGATCAATATCCCGATTTCGCCAGTGATGTCCTTGAGAAGTGCGGCACGACGTTTCGCACCCACAAGAACACCGTCGCAGTTGTTGCCCCCGAGAAAGACGATATTGCAGCCGCGTATCGACTGGCGAAAAGGCTGCTGGCACTGCGAAAAATCAAGAGCGAATCGGCCGTCATAGCTCGGCTGTCGGATCAAAACAAAAGGGAACTCGAAAGCAAGCTAAGCCAGCTCGAAAGAGATGTGCCGTCGCATCTGATGAGTGCCTATAGATGCGTTGCCAAAGCTGGCGCTCAGGGACCCATATGGCGCGACATGGGGATCGCGACAGTCGGCCAAGAGAGCATCTCCAGGCGGGTTCTCGATCATCTGAAAATCTATGACCTCCTGGTCGAAAAACTGACGCCCAAGAAGCTCCTGGAGCACACGGTCGGTGACTCTGAGGAGAAGCCGGTAGAAGGAATATGCTCGGCGTATCTGCGCTACCCCGATCTCCCGATGGTGTTGAACGAGAGCGTAGTGAGCAATGCGCTGGAGTTGGGGGTAAGCGAGGGAGTGTTCGGCATTCGCGCGGGCGACAAGGTATACTTCAAGGAGTCAATATCGATGGGGGCACTGCAAAACGACGCGGTCCTGGTAAAGAATGTGCCGGACATCCAAGGGCCTACCCCCGGTGAAGGGTCTCCAACCCCGCCTGATACCCCGACTCCACCTTCGCCTCCAGGTCCGACTCCAGTCCAGACGTACAAAGTGCGCGCGAAGGTGCCCTGGGATAAGTTGTCGGATTTTATGAGAGGCGTGCTAAACCCACTCCACGGTTCCGATGCTCAGATCGATCTGATGATCGAGCTTGAGGCCTCTGCCGCTAAACCCGAGGGGATCAAGAAACAAGCTCTCGACACAGCCAAGGAAACACTTACCCAGATCGGGGCAGAGGTGCTTGATGAGAATCAGAATGCGCAGACTCAGGGGGGCAGCTAAGCCGGATAGGCCTGTCCACTGAACACAATTGCTCCGAGGCCGTTGAGATAGAACGCAAGACAGGCGTTTTGGAAGGAAGATTGTGCACAGCAAGAGCGACTGGGTTCGACCGCTTCTTGAGTCGTCCGGGACAACGTACCCCGGACGATCAAGATCTAGCTGGCGGAATGGAGCCGGGCGCCGCGCCCATAGTTGTTCCGGGTAAACGAAGGCGTCCGCGCTGGAATGCTGCGCGCCTAGACTGCAGGCGCGGGGTCCGTTACAATAGGACTCTATGCTGTGCGCGGATTTCGAATGCGCGCCGGATGTCGTGGCCGTGATGGGCCGTACTGGCGGTCTGAGGGGGCGGTTCGTGCTCGAGAACGTGTTCGCGGGCAAGGCGATCGTCGGCGCCGAGCCGTTCCTGACGCTCACGTCAAAGGACGGCCTCACCGCGCTCGAGCAGGCCGGATCGAGGCGGATACTGCCGGGCGACCCGTTCGAGGCCCTGCGTTTGGTGCTGGGCAGGTACGCCGGCGAGCCGGTTCCGGATGTGCCGTTCGCGGGCGGGGCAGTCGGGTATTTCTCCTACGACCTCGGGCGGGTGATCGAGCGTGTGCCCGTGATCGCGCAAGAGGACGTCCCGACCCCGGACTACTGCTTGGGCTTCTACGACTCGGCGCTTATCATCGACTCAGCCAGGGCGAAGTGCACGGCGGTTTCGTGGTCCGGGGACAAGCGTGCGGTTGACCTCTGGCGCGAGATCGCCCGCGACGCCGCTGAGGTTTCACAGGGTGGGTATTCGGTGCGTCGGGGATCGCCCCGCCCCGCGGGCCGCGGCTCGACCAAGTCTGCAGACGCATTTTCCGGCATCCGCAGCAACTTCACACCGGCCGGCTATCTGAGAGCAATCGAGCGAGTTAAGCAGTACATAGCGGCGGGCGACTGCTACCAGGTAAACCTGTCTCAGCGTTTCGACGCCGAGCTGTCATCGCAGCCGTGGAAGCTGTACGAGGCGCTGCGGCGTATCAACCCTGCACCGCATAGCTGCTTTATCGAGATCGGCGAGCCGGCGCTCGTGAGCGCTTCGCCTGAGAGCTTTTTAAGCTACGACCCCGCTACTCGAATAGTCATTACAAGGCCAATCAAAGGCACACGTCCGCGCGGAGCAAGTGCCGAGGAGGACGCTCGCCTCGCCGCGGAGCTGGCCGCGAGCGAAAAAGATCGCGCCGAGAACTTGATGATCGTTGATATGGAGCGCAACGACCTGGGCAGAGTCGCGCGCTACGGATCCGTTCGGGTTCCGAAGCTCTGGGAGATCGAGGCGCACCCGAACGTCTTTCAGATGGTCTCGACGGTTGAGGCCGAGCTTGCCGAGGACCGGGATCAGATCGACCTGCTGCGCGCGGCGTTCCCCGGCGGCTCGATTACCGGCGCACCGAAAGTGCGAGCGATGGAGATCATAGAAGAGCTCGAGCCGCACAGGCGCGGCATCTATACCGGCTCGGCGGGGTTCATCGACTTCGGCGGCAGGATGGAACTTAACATAGTCATCCGAAGTTTCGTAGTACATTCGGGCCGGGTGTACTTCCACGCAGGCGGCGGGATCGTGGCCGATTCCGTCCCGGAGATGGAATATCAGGAAACCCTGGACAAGGTCTCGGGCCTGGTGGCAGCGCTAGACGAAGTGAGGCGGCAAGACGGATGACTGAGCGGCGCGCGTATGTCAACGGGCGGATTGTACCCCTCTCGAAGGCGTCGGTCAACATTGAGGACAGGGGATTCCTTTACGGCGACGGCGTATTCGAGACCATCAGAGTCGCCGGCGGCAGGTGCGTGCGGCTGGAGCGGCACCTGGCCAGGCTATCCTCCGGCGCACGGACGCTCGGTATCGCGGGCCTGCCCGACGCGCCTGTGCTGGCAGAGGCCATAGCGTCAGTCCTGGACGCCAACCACCTCACAGACGCGAGAGTTCGGCTGACCGTTACACGCGGGCTCGCGGCGGGGCCAGGAATCTCCTCGAACTCGGCGGGCTCGCCGACCGTTGTCATCACCGCAGGCGGCCTGCCGCGGTCGAAGCCGGAGCCCGCCCGCGTTATCATCTCTTCTATCAGTCGGGACGAGCGCAGTCCGCTCTCGTCGGTTAAGTCGCTCAATTACCTGCCGGGGATTCTCGCGCTCAACGAGGCGCGGCAGGCCGGGGCAGACGACGCGATCCTGCTCAACACCTGTGGCAGTGTGGCGGAAGGAACCGTCGGAAACATCTTTCTAGTGAAGGACCGGACTCTTGTGACGCCGTCGCTCGATCAGGGCGTGCTAGCCGGGACGGTGCGCACGGCCCTGATTGAGCTTGCCTCGCAATTGGGGCTTGAGGTTGACGAGAGAGCCGTCGACCCGGCAGAGCTTATGAAAGCCGACGAGGTCTTTCTCACAAACGCGATTGCGATTGTCAGGCCGGTGCGCGACATTGCGGGACAAGCCGTCGGCAGCGGCAAGTGGCCGGTTTCCGAGAAGATACGGGAGGCGGTTCTCGATCACGGTTGAAACCGCGGTGTGCGCGGACCAGCACAAATTGTTGCGGGCCAAGGTGCCCCCTCACCCCAACCCTCTTCCGCAAGGGGAGAGGGAGTTTTGGTTATGCCCTCTCCCAGAGGGAGCGCAAGTTATGATTGTGCCTCTCCTGCCAGAGGGTGAGCAGACAAGTCAGTTCCGCGAAAGTCACGTCCTGCCGAACTTGTTTCGGCATCCCGGCGCCGCAGGAATCGATCCTGAATCAAGTTCAGGATGACGGCGTCCAGGGCGTTCGCGCCTGCAAGACTGAACTGATACCCGGTGGCCTGGCTCTTGCAATAGGCGTGCTTTCTGCGGTTCTCCTGCCTGGCTGAGGACCGTCGAACCGCAGAAAACGCCGAGTTTGCGTTCTACCGCGATGCCCCGAGCGGCGATCGGATTTGACTTAGGGCCCTTATCGGGCCTAGACTTGACGTATATCTCACAACATGCCGGAGGTTACAATGTCCAGGTTGGGGGCTGCAGCGGCGCTGGTTGCCGCGTTGATTCTCGTCACTCCGGCCGGAGCTCGGGCAAAGGACTCAGGCGCGCAGGCCAAGCCGTTCGAAGTGAAGGTTCTGG
This sequence comes from Armatimonadota bacterium, assembly GCA_049969195.1. Classification (GTDB taxonomy): domain Bacteria; phylum Armatimonadota; class UBA5829; order UBA5829; family UBA5829; genus CALJES01. The sequence goes on along the minus strand of JBMFPI010000153.1, from coordinate 2,349 downwards.
TGCTTAACTTCGACCCGATCATCCCGAGCGAGGGCGGCAAGCGCCTGCACGAGGTGTGCGGCTGGAATGACCCTCGCAAGCTTGCCGAGGGCTACATAGCCGACATCAAAAAGTCGAGCCACGGTCTAGTTAGGCACAGGATAGTCGAGTGGAAGGACATCGATACCTTCCATACCAAGATTGACGGATTCACGTACACGCCGGAGCAGTATATGGAATGTCACCGCACCGGCAAGGGCTGGCACGATCCCGATACCGCCGACTATCAGAAGACCTTCAGAGACTTCGGCGTGTTACCCCGCATAGACTCAGGCGAGATCGACGAGGTCTGGTTCATGGGGGGGCCCTACTTCGGTTACAACGAGAGCGCGATGGCCGGCCCCGGTGCCTTTTACATCAACGGCGAGGTGTATGACAAGGTCCCGAGCAAGCGCGCGTTCGTGATAATGGGCTTCAACTATGAGCGGGGAGTTGCGGAGATGGTTCACGACCTGGGCCACCGAACGGAGTCCACTATGGCGCGCATCTACGGAGGCTGGCAAGCGGAGAAGCTGAACACTAATTGGGCTCGCTTCGCCGCGAACGCCTGGCAGTCCGGTGGCCGTGCGGGCGTGGGGAGCTGCCACGTGCCAGCCAACGGCCAAAGCCACTACGACTATGCCAACCCCCGCAAAGTCTGGAGCGATGCCGACGATTGGCTCAACTACCCGAAGCTCACCGGAAAGAAGAAACTTGTCTCCTGTAAGAACTGGGGCGGCCCCGACTACCAGCGCAACTACCTGAACTGGTTCTTCTTCCGCTTGCCGCACGCGTCCGGATGGAACAAAGACGGCCGCCTGAACAACTGGTGGGAGTACATCTACCACTTTAACGACTATGACGAGCGCGGCAGGCCGAAGAAGTAAGGCTATCGAAATAGAGCGCAAAACCAGCGTTTTCGGCTATTCGACGCTCCTCGGCAAAGTAGGAGAATTGCCGAAAACGCGCCTATCGCAACAGCCTGAAGTGGCGACGGACTTACGGTCCGGTAGCCGACCGCATGCCGTGAGACCGCAACGTGGCTTACCGACGACAAGCCAAGGGGTGTTGAATCTGCAATGACCAGTCTTGTGCGTCCTGTATCTCGACCGCAATTCGGCGCCATTCATGCCATGGCCGCTGCACTGGCGGTGATCATGTTGGCCGGCTGCGGCAGCGGGATCAGGCACAGGGTTGAGAACGGGATCGCAAGGTCCCTCCAGAAGAGGCTCGGGCCGGCCAGGGAGTATTCGGTCAGGGTATCGGGCTCGACGATGTCGATCATAAGCGGAAGGATCGACTCGGTGGATATATCGGGCCAGGAGGTGCGCCTCGCGAAAGGTATCACAGTCTCCCGGCTGGATGTGAGCCTGAAGGGCCTGGTCGTTGACACGGCCACACAGGAGATCCGGAAGTGTGCTCGCGCCGCCTATCTGGCTCGAGTGTCCGAAGAAGAGCTCCAGAGATACCTTGTGAGACGATATCCCGACATCCCCGGGTTGACAGTCACCCTGCTTAACGACCAGGCGCGTGTCACGGCGACACCCGGGGTAGCGGGCGTGACCGTAACCATCGCCGCCGATGCCGTCGTTGCGGTACGCGAAGGCAGGCAACTGGTCCTGGATCTCAAGAAGATCAATGTCGGATGGGTGCCGACCCCGGGCTTTGCGCGCGAATACATAGGAAAGCGCATCAATCCCGTCTTCGATGCCGCCGACCTCGGCTTCGACGCGCAAATCGAGTCGGTCCGGATCGAGCCCGGCGTTGCAGTCATTGCGGGCACGCTGGATCTTGTCGGTGCGATCGGCTCGCCTGATTCGGCAGAGCGCGGGGGATCGGAGCCTGCGGAAACCCGCAACTTCTAAGATCAGCCGCTGCAAACCGGCTGCAGGGGAACGTCTCAGAGGGGCTGTGCACTCTTTTCGCGCGCGGCACCGTCAAACAGCCGGTAAACCTGATTCTCTGCCCGGAGGTGTTTCTTGCGCCGCAAGTATCGTTGCACTTTGATGGGTCTGCTCCTGCTCGGGATAGTTCTCTGCGGAGGATACTGGTACGCCGGCAGGGTGATCGAACATCGAATCGAGACTGAGGTGGCTGCGCGCCTCCCGCGTGTGATCGGAGGGTCCGGCAGTTACAGGGTGGACGCGTCGGCCAGCCTCGCAGGTGCGGCGCGCGGTAGGATTGCCTCTCTCAGAATTGAAGCAGAGGACGTTCGGACCAGAAGCGGTATCAGGCTGAAACGGCGTAAGCGTCTAACCGCCCCCACTTTGACAGAAGCTACGATGGCGCGACTTGGTCGAGCGGCAGTGTAGGATGGGATTACATGGCCGA
>JBMFPI010000152.1:0-8319 GCA_049969195.1 Armatimonadota bacterium | reverse complement strand
GCGGCGAGCTTCGGCGACACCTCGACCCAGACTTCCAGCGTGTCCATCGCACCTTTCTCGCGGTCTACGATGATCAGGTAGTGCGGTTCGGTTTCCTCAATCTCCATCAGTACGCTTTCGATCTGAGACGGGAATACATTCACCCCGCGGACTATGAGCATGTCGTCCGTGCGGCCCATAAGCCTGTGCATTCTGACGAAAGTCCTGCCGCACTTGCATGGCTCCGGCTCAAGGTAGGTCAGGTCCCTCGTCCTGTATCTGAGCAGGGGCAGTGCCTCCTTCGTCAGCGTGGTGAAAACTAGCTCGCCTTTGGCACCCGGAGGCAACTGCTCGCCGGTCTCGGGATCGATGATTTCGGCGATGAAGTGATCCTCGTTGATATGCAGGCCGGCCTTCTCCATACACTCGTAGGAGACGCCGGGCCCGATTACCTCGCTGAGCCCGTAGATGTCCAGGGCATCGATCTTGAGAGACTCCTCGATCTCCCGACGCATGCTCTCGGTCCAAGGCTCGGCACCCAGGAACGCCACACGTAGCGGCAGCTTGCTCGTGTCTACACCCATCTCGCGTGCCGTCTCGCCGAGCAATACAGCGTAGCTCGGCGTGCAGCACAGGACCGTGCTGCCAAAATCCTGCATAATCTGGACCTGGCGCTTGCTGTTTCCACCTGACATCGGAACAACCAACGCCCCAATCTTCTCCGCTCCGTAGTGAGCGCCCAGCCCGCCGGTAAACAGGCCGTATCCGTATGCGTTCTGGACCACGTCCCCCCGGGTAGTGCCTCCTGCCCCCAGGGTTCTGGCCATCAGCTCCGCCCAAAGCGCAACGTCGTTCCGCGTATATCCCACTACAGTAGACTTGCCCGTGGTGCCTGAACTGGCATGAATCCGCACGACCTGGTCCATTGGCACGGCGAACATGCCGAACGGGTAGTTATCGCGGAAGTCCGATTTGGTGGTGAACGGCAGTTTGGGCAGGTCCGCCACACCGGAAATATGCTCCGGTTTCACGCCCGCCTCGTCGAGCTTCCTTCTGTAGCAAGGCACGTGTTCGTACGCGTGTCGCACCGTCCGGACGAGCAGCCAATCGCGCATCGCGCGCAGCTCATCCGGGTGCATACACTCAGCTTCTCTGTTCCAGAAATACATATTCACAGCTCCCTTGTGCCGCGGGGTCGTTGTGATACAACGCAAACACGGTCTTTTCGGTCCGGCGCTTCTCCACTAGGCAAGAGAATCGCCGAAAGCCCGCCTATCGCACAGCCCCCGGCCGCAGCTCGCTTAAGGCCGCTTAGCTCACACCTATGAGCTACCCTAAGGAGGTTCAACGCCTGCTCCAAAGTCTCCTTCCTGATCTTAAGGCATTACACGCCAAGTGTGCAAGCTCTCCGCTCCGGGCTATCAGTCCACTCTTGAAGGCGCGAAAGCTCGGGACCCTATTATCCAGAACTCGATTCAGGATCCATCCATTCCGCGCCTGGAGGCTGAAACAGGTTCAGCATGACATCATTCCCGCCAAACTGAAATGTCCCATTGCTGCGACTCACGTTGACTTTTGGCCCTTGTCACCATATACTCATCGTGATAACGGAGCGTCCTGCACGCGCGTCGCACAGGCACTTATGATAGCTCATATACGAGAATTGCTCAATTACAAGGACCTTCTGAAACAGCTCGTGGTGCGGGATCTGAAGCTCCGGTACAAGAACTCCGTGCTCGGTTTCTTCTGGTCCCTGCTTAATCCGCTTGTCCAAGTCGCCACAATCACTGTTGTGGTCAAGTACGTACTGCGGCTCGACATCGCCAACTACTCAGCTTACCTACTGGTCGCATATCTGCCCTGGGTGTTCTTCCAGATGGCGCTGCTCGACTCCAGCCAGGTGCTGATTCTTCATCGCGACCTGCTGAGGAAAGTATACTTTCCAAGGGAGGTCCTGCCACTATCGGCGGTTCTTTCGAACCTGGTGCACTTCCTGCTTGCGCTGGCTGTGTTCTTCGCCTATCTGGTGTTCTACATCCATCTGATCCTGCGCGGGAGCGGAATCCTGCTCACCACGGTCTGGCTGCCCGTTTTGGTGGCACTGCAAAGTTTGCTTGTCGCAGGGCTGGCGTGCGTTGTATCGTGCTTGAACGTGTTCTATGAGGACACAAAATACGTCCTGGCTGTGCTTCTGAACGTCCTTTTCTACCTGACGCCTATTATGTATCCGGCGGAGCTTATCAAGTCCTGGATCGCTACGTGGCGCCTGCCGGAGGTTTACAAGGTCATACTGTACAAACTCTATCTGCTGAATCCGATGAACGCGCTCACCGATGCATATAGGAAGACTCTCCTGCCGGTCTCGGAGCTCAAGCTCAGGGGGACCACGGTCGAAGCGCTGCCGCCGGACTACGGAACTCTTGCGGGCGCGGCGGTGATTTGTGTGCTGGTTGCGATCCTGGGCTACGCTTTTTTCAATTCCCATAAGTGGATATTCGCGGAGAGGGTGTAAGATGAGGACGGCGGTCTTACTCCGCGGCGTAACCAAGGTGTTCGATGTGCCGCACGAGAGACAGACGTCCATCAAGGCCGCCATCCTGTCGTTCCGCAGGTCTCCAGTTCAGAAACTGGTCGCTCTGGACGACATTTCGTTTTCGATCGAGCAGGGCGAAAGTGTTGCGATTGTCGGACGCAACGGATCGGGCAAGAGCACTCTGCTAAGGATCATCGCGCGCGTGTATCGGCAGACATCGGGAACGGTCGAGGTCAGCGGTCGCCTGTCCACAATGCTCGATCTAGGCGCCGGGATCGAGCCCGAGCTGACGGGCCGGGAAAACATATTCTTCAACGGCGCGATAATGGGCCTGAGCGTAGCGGAACTACGGGCCAAGCAGGACAGAATCATCAGTTTCTCCGAGCTCGACGGATTCATCGACGCTCCTGCAAAGACCTATTCCAATGGAATGCTTCTGCGGCTCGGGTTTTCGATAGCGGTCGAGACCGACCCGGACATACTGCTCATAGACGAAGTCATCGCTGTCGGCGACGCGGCGTTCCAGCAGAAGTGCTACCGACGAATCAGCCAATTCAAGGAAACCGGCAGGACGATTGTCTTCGTGACGCACGATCTTGAGGCGGCTCGGACTGTTGCCTCCCGGGCCATCTGGCTCGACGAGGGAAAGTTGCGCGCCGACGGACCAGTGGAGTCGGTAATCGACTCTTATCTTGCGGCAACATCCGCATACAAGGGGGAGAACTGAGTGAGACTGCTTGTGATCCACGGTCCGAATCTTAACCTCCTCGGAACCCGAGAGACCGACGTCTACGGCGCGGAGACTCTCGAATCGATCAACAATCGCTGCCTCGCGTTGGCTCGGGACCTCGGCCTGGAACTCGACATCCGCCAAACCAACAGTGAGAGCGAGATCGTCGACATAATCCAATCCGCGCCCGGCTCATTCGATGGTATCGTTATCAACCCCGGCGCTTACACGCACTACAGCTACGCGATCCGAGACGCGCTAGCGGCGATCAAGCTGCCCGCGGTCGAGGTTCACCTCTCCAACATCTACGCGCGAGAGACCTTTCGGCACGAGTCCGTGATCGCCCCTGTAACGGTCGGTCAGATATCCGGCTTCGGCGGCACAAGCTATCTGCTGGGTATCCGCGCGCTATGGGAGCTGGTTAAGAGTGCTTAAAGTAAGGCTCGACAAGGTTCGGGAAGCTATGCGCAAAGCGCGGGTAGATGCCGTGCTCGTGACGCATATGCCGAACGTGTTCTATCTTTCCGGCTTCACCGGATCGACGGCAGCCCTGCTCGTCACGGCGGAAGACTCGTATATACTGGTAGATCCGCGCTACTCAGTTCAGGCACGAGCTGAGTGCAAGCTAGCCGAGGTCAGGGACTACTCCGGCATATCGCTTGTCAAGGCCGCCGCCTGTCTGATCAACGAGCTCAGGCCGGCGCGCGTGTGGTTCGAACCCGAATATCTAACGGTATCGAGCTATCGAGAGCTCCGGCGGTCGATCCGGGAGCCCGTCCGACTGCGCTCTGTGCGAGACGCCATCGAGAGGCTCCGTCGGACTAAAGACCAGCATGAGATTCTGCTCATCCGAAAAGCGTGCGAGATCGCAGACGCTGCTTTCGAGGCGGTGCTGCCGCAGATCAAGCCCGGCTTGACGGAGAAGGCGGTCGCGTGTCTGATCGACTCTACCCTGCGCACGCTCGGCGCGGACAAGGAAGCCTTCGAGACTATCGCCGCGTCTGGGCCTAACTCTGCTTGCCCCCACGCCAGCCCCACCGACGCCGTGCTGCGAGACGGCGACCTCCTCAAGCTCGACTTCGGCGCACGCCGGCAAGGCTACAACAGTGATATCACCCGCACAATATGCCTGGGCAAGCCCAGCGCAAAACAGGCCGAGGTCTTCGAGATCGTACTGGAAGCGCAGCTTCGTGCCATCGAAGCGATTGCCCCGGGCAAATCGGGCTGCGAGATCGACTCCGTCGCTAGAGACTACATCGTATCGAAAGGGTACGGCGAGAACTTCGGCCACGGGCTAGGCCATCAGATCGGAATTGAGGTCCACGACGGCCCGGGCTTCTCGCAGACAAGCGATCTCGTTCTTCAGCCCGGGAACGTGCTCACTGTAGAACCCGGGATCTACATCCCCGGCTGGGGTGGAGTGCGCATCGAGGACGACGTGCTGGTCACCGACACGGGAGCCCAGATCCTCACCCGATCCCCAAAGCAGCTCTCATACCCTATCTGATACCACATCACGCCTGTAGGTATTCTGATCAGACCATAGAAGAACCCCGCGCGGGGCGATGACCGCGCAGACGCCCTGGCGCGTGACTCGCGATATCGGTTCGGTCTTGTAAGCGCACACGCCCAAAAACCCGTCACACCAAACCCGATTCACGATCCGTCTTTCGTCCCCCGGATGCTGAAACAAGTTCAGCATGACGCAATTCCCGCAGCATAAGACTCCCTCTCCCTCGACGGGAGAGGGCTGGGGTGAGGGTGACAGACTCGCTCCGCCTGCTGCGAGAACTCAGCGTTGTGCAGGCTTGCCCGGTTCGTGCGGCAGGCCGTTCCCGCCGCATATGAAGTATGCGCGTTTTCGGCGACTCTCCTGCGTAGCCGAAGAGCGTCGAATCGCCGAAAACGCCGGGTTTGCGTTCTATCACAAGAACCACGTGGAACAGGCGAATAGTGTGGGCTTGCCGGCGCCGCCGGGGGTGCGAAAAACACGCGAGGGTTGCGTGAGGTCCGTTTCGGCGGTGTGGATGCACGTCGTAGGACGTCTGCGCCCGAGGCGAACAGCGCGCGTCAGAAGCTGATCCTGTGCCTGCGCATGCTGATCCCCTCCAGGAGGCCTATTGCCATCAAGTTCGACACCATGCTGCTGCCGCCATAACTGAACAAAGGCAGCGGCACGCCGGTCACGGGCATAATTCCCAGCGTCATGCCTATGTTGACGAACACGTAGAAGAGGAACATACCGACAATGCCGGCGGCTATGATCCGTCCCGTTGCATCTTCCGACGCCGACATAATGTTTAGTGCGCGCCAGAGGAGAATAAAGTAAAGTCCCACCAGCCCCGCAGCGCCGGCAAAACCCATTTCTTCGCCCACAACCGTGAATATGAAGTCTGTGTGCTGCTCCGGGATGAAACGCAGCTTGCGCTGCGTCCCCTTGAGATATCCTTTCCCCAATATTTGTCCGGATCCGATGGCGATGCGAGATTGCGTCACGTGATAACCGCTGCCAAGAGGATCAGCGCATGGGTTAATGAAACTGATTACCCGCGCCTTCTGGTAGTCCTTTATGAGGCCTGGAACGTTCCACGCCACAAGGCCCACAGCCAACACTCCAGCAACAAAGAGCAATATGTTCTTGACGTCAGTGCCGGCCACGAACGCCATCGTGATCCATATAGCCACCAGAACCAGGCTGGTTCCAAGGTCGGGCTGTCGGAATATAAGTGCCATCGGCACCGCCAGGTACGCAAACGACAGCGCGAACGTCTTGAGGCTCCGGATCTCGTCCTGCCGCTTCACAAAGAAAACAGCCAGCGCGATGATTAGAGCAACCTTGGCAAACTCCGAGGGCTGGAACTGAAAAGGCCCGATCGCAATCCATCTCTGTGCGCCTTTGGATTGGTGCCCGAGTTTCAGGACAAGAACCAGCACCACCAGCGTCCAGCCGTACACTTTTCCGGCGTAGCGATGGTAAGTACTGTGATCTATTGACGCGAGAATCGCTGCAGCTACCAGGCCTACGCACGCAGACAGAATTTGTCTTTCGACGTAGGCATTTCCGCCCCGGCCTCCGCTGGAGGCGCTGTAGATGGCCACGCAGCCGAACGCGATTATCGCCAGTGCCGTAAGCGCCAGCGTAGAGTCGAAGTTCTTGATGTATCTGCGCTCCACCATCGGTTCGCAATATCGCTCGGAAACAATTATAATGGTTTCGACGGCGCATAACTACGAAGCACGCGCAGGCTGTTGCAAATAGATGCGTTTTGCGTTCTATCGCAACATCCATACGGAGTTTGGATGACCAGACAACTTTCGGCTGTCGGTGCGCTGCTGATGCTCTGGGTGCCGGCAGCCTGTGCACAACCTCTGTCGCCTATAATCACTCGGATGGGAAACGGCCTGACGGCCATCCTCGTCGAGGACCACTCGGCCGAACTAGTCGCAGTAGACGTCTGGGTAAAGGCCGGCAGCGGAAACGAGAGCACCAAGAACAACGGCGTCTCCCACTTCATCGAACATTTGGTCTTCGGCGCAACGCAGAAGCGCCAGCCGGGGGAAATGGACCTCGAGATGGAAAGCGTGGGGGCCGTTCTGAACGCGCATACCTCGCGTGACTGGGCCCATTTCGCCACGACCGTCAGCTCACGCTACCTAACCAAAGCGCTGGATGTCCTGGCCGATGCCCTCACCAACGCCCAGTTCCGCGAAGCAGACTTTAGTCGCGAGCGGCTGGTGCTTCTTGAGGAACTCCGCAAGCTGGAAGCCGACCCAATCGAGGTGTGCAAGACCGCCATCGCAGCGGAAGTGTTCGGGTCCCATCCGTACGGGCTGCCGGTACAGGGCACCCCCGACACGATCCGCACGATCTCGCGGCAGGACGTGCTCGATTATTACCGAAAATACTACGTCCCGAAGAACACGGCGGTCGTACTTGTCGGAGACATCGATCCACAGCAAGCACTCGCCGAGATCGGCCGTGCTTTTCAGGGATATTCAAACGTCCCAATGCCCGAGTCGGTTCCATCTGAGATAAGACCTATAACAGCGCAGGTCAACAAGCGGATCGAGTCAAATTTCCGGCAGACCTATCTCACTATCGGATTCCTTGGCCCCCCGGGCAATGATTATGCGGATGTATGCGCCACTGATGTCCTGCTCGCTCATATGGGCTTCGGATATCGATCGTGGCTGGACCAGGAACTGGCACGGAAGATGGGGCTTGCAACCGCGACTTCTGCCGATTTTCTGACCCAGAAACACCGGGGAATGATAACCATCTTCGCCGCGACGACCGAAGCCAACCTGGACAAGGTCAAGGGCACAATATTCGCAAAGATCGGGTCTCTGCGTTCGGAGGGCATACCCGAACCCGATCTCGCCGTTGCAAAGCGGTCGGTGCTGGGCCGATACGCATTCCAGAACGAAACCTATAGCGGCATGGCCAACTCGCTCGGCTTCTATTTCGCCGTCTCGGAGCCCGAGTTTGCCGTTAACTACGTGAACTGCGTCCAGGCGGTAACCAACCAGGACATTATCCGCATAAGCCAGAAGTATCTGGACCCGGCTCGTGCAGTCGTTCTGGTGTTGGCACCCAAGGCGGGAGGCGCGCAATGAGCAGGATTGTGCGGCTTGTATTCCTGGTGTTTCTGTCATGTATCCTGCCTTCCGCAGCGGCACCGATCGACAGCACTCCTATCAAAAAGGTGCTGGACAACGGGTTGACCGTTATCGTCAAGCCCGAGAAAGGCAGCGGATTGGTTGCCATCGTTGCTGCGGTTCGGGCCGGAGTTGCCCAAGAAAGCATCCAAAACGCGGGGATCGGCAACTTTGTAGCGCAGCTCTTGCTCGCGGGCACGCGGATGAGCTCCGCTGAGGAGGTTGCTGCAGTTGCCGATGAGGTGGGAGGCAACATTGCCGCTTACTGGCGACAGGACTTGACCGAAATACGAGCCATTACTACTTCGGCAATGTTCAACCGCGCGATGAGCCTGATCGGAGAGTGTCTGACCGATGCCGATTTCGAAGGGAAATGGGTCGAGCAGGTTCGTGCCGACCTGCTCAAACGACTGCGAAC
>JBMFPI010000151.1:2463-8398 GCA_049969195.1 Armatimonadota bacterium | reverse complement strand
GTGCACGAGTCCTGCGGCCACCCGATCGAGCTCGACCGCGTGTTTGGGACGGAGTCCTCCTTCGCCGGCACCAGCTTCCTGACTACCGACAAACTCGGCCGCTTCCGCTACGGATCGGACCTGGTGAATATCACCGCTGACGCCACGCTGCCGGGCGGGTTCGGCAGCTTCTTCTACGACGACGATGGCGTGCCCGCTCAGCGCGTGGACATCGTCAAGGAAGGTATCTTCTCCGGCTATCTTAGCTCGCGTGAGACGGCGGCCCAACTAGGCGAGCTGATCCCGGAGCTCTCCCCACGGGACGAGGAGCTTAGAAGCGGCGGGGCGATGCGAGCCGACGGGTGGGATCGGATCCCGCTCATCCGCATGACCAACATCAACCTGCTTCCGGGCGACTGGACTCTGGACGAACTAATCGCGGACACGCCCGACGGCATCTATGCCGCTATGGTCAAGAGCTGGTCGATTGACGACAAGCGGCTCAACTTCCAGTTCGGCACGGAAGCAGCCTGGCAGATCAAGGACGGTGCGCTCGGGCAGATATACAAGAACCCTATCTACAACGATATGACCCCGCGATTTTGGGGGTCGTGCGACGCCGTCTGCGGCGAGAACGAGTGGCACCTGTGGGGCTTGCCGAACTGCGGCAAGGGCGAGCCGATGCAGGTTGCCCATGTCGGGCACGGCGTAGCTCCGGCGCGGTTCAGGGCCGTGAGAATGGAGGGCGCGAAGTGAAACCGGCACTGATGGGCGAAGAGCGGATGCAGGCGATGCTCGATCTGGCGCTGGAACATTCGAAGGCGGATCAGACCGAGGTCGCATTCTCCTCGGGGAACTGGGCCTTAACCCGCTTTGCCAACTCCTCTATCCACCAGAATATGACGAGTAACAGCGTCGGAATGCAAGTGCGCGCGGTGATCGGGAAAAAGGTGGCATCCGCCTCGTCGAACGTCACCGACGAGGCCGGCATCCGCGCGCTAGTAGACCTGGCCGTCGAAATGGCCCGGCATCAGGATGACAACCCGGACTTCGTATCACTTCCGGACCCTGGCCCCCTTTCCTCTAAGGAGAGCACAGAGCCGGGATCGCGCCACGGGCGCTACGTTGCCGCAACCGCCGCATCAAGCGCGGAACAGCGCGCGGAGATGGTTCGGAAGATCATAGCCGAGTCTGAACGGGTCGATGCGACAGCCGCGGGTTCGCTCAGCGTGCACTCAGGGGAACGCGCGGTCGCAAACTCGCTTGGGGTTCGTGCATACTATCGCACCACATACGCCGGGGTCAGGACCGTCGTTACGGGGCCTGAGGGCGGATTCGGCTACGCCGCCGCAACCTCCAACGACCTGGCCGAAATTGATCCGCGGGCAGTAGGGGAGGAGGCGGCCCGGCTCGCGTCGATGAGCCGGAACCCGACAGATCTAGAGCCGGGCGAGTACGAGTGCGTGCTGTCGCCATACGCCGCGGCCGATATGCTGTCGAGTTTCATTGGGATGGGTTTCTGGGCGCTTGCCTACCAGGAGGGCAGGAGCTTCCTTTGCGGAAAGATGGGCGAGAAGATCGTGGACTCATCGGTCTCGATATGGGACGACGGCCTCGACCCGCGCACTCTGATTACTCCTTACGACCGCGAGGGCGTGCCCAAACAGCGCGTTGATCTGGTGAGAAACGGCGTAGCGGCCGGCCTCCTCTATGACTCCTATACGGCGCATCGGGAGGGGAAAAAATCCACCGGCCACGCAGGTGGCTTCAACCCCATCATGGCGCCCGGGAACGCTACGGTCGAGGAAATGATCGCCTCAACCAGGCGCGGGCTGCTCGTGACGCGGTTCCACTACACGAACGTTGCCCACCTGATGACGGCATCTTTCACCGGCATGACGCGTGACGGCACGTTCCTAATTGAGAACGGACGCATCGCGCGGCCGGTCAAGAACCTGCGGTTCACGCAGAGCATCTTGGATGCGCTTTCGAACGTTGACATGATCGGGCGAGACCTCAAGCTTGTGGGCCCGACGCTTGTTCCCGCCCTCAAGATCGCCAAGTGGCGGTTCGTGAGCGGGACGGAGTTTTGAGCGGATCACGCGCATGCCCCGTCGGCGGGTCGCCCGGCTTTCTTACAGGGGTATTGCGACAAAACACCAATCCGGCGTTGCCGGCGATTCGAGGCTACTACCTAACCAGGCGGGAAGCTCGAGGAGAAGGCGTATATCGCAACAGCGTGAAACACTCCGACGCGCGGCGGAACCGCGGGCCGGCTTCGTGCGTAGAAATGCAGGGTGTGGCGATAGGCGCGTCTTATCGCAATAACCGGGAATGGTGACTGACGGGAAATCCGCCGGGACGCCCGGAACTCAATCGGGCCGATGGCGGATCGGGCCAGTCTGGAGGTGCGAAACGTGAACTGGGTGAAGACCTTCCTCCTTATGGGGGCGTTGACTGCGCTCCTGGTTCTCATAGGCGACTGGATCGGCGGTCAGAACGGCATGATCACCGCCCTCGTATTCGCCGGGTTAATGAACTTTTTCAGCTACTGGTATAGCGACAAGATAGTGCTGATGATGTACGGCGCGCGGCAGGTTGACGAGTCCGAGGCGCCCGGGCTCTTTCGCATAGTCCGCAGGCTAACGCAGCAGGCCAATCTCCCGATGCCGAAGGTCTATGTCATCCCCGCGGATCAGCCCAATGCCTTCGCCACGGGCCGCGATCCCGGCCACGCGGCCGTCGCGGTAACCGAGGGCATTATGCGCCTGTTGAACGAGGACGAGCTTGAAGGGGTCCTGGCCCACGAATTGGCCCACGTCAAGCATCGGGACATTTTGATCGGCACGATAGCCGCCACAGTCGCGGGTGCGATAATGATGCTCAGCCGGATGGCACTGTTTTTCGGCGGTCGCGGCGACGATGAGGAGCACGGCGGGAACGCTCTCGTAGCCCTCATCGCGATGATACTCGCTCCGATCGCTGCTCTGCTCATCCAGATGGCAATCTCGCGCTCCCGCGAGTACGGTGCGGACGAGGGCGGCGCGGAGATCTCCGGCAAGCCGCTTGCGCTCGCGAGCGCGCTGGCTAAGCTCGAGCGCGGCGCCCAGGTGGTTCCGATGGACGCCAACCCCGCGACGGCGCACATGTTCATTGTCAACCCGTTCTCCGCGGGCGGGATAGCCAGCCTGTTCAGTACCCACCCTCCGATCGCCGACAGAATAGCGCGATTGCAAGAGATGGCCGCGCCGTGAAGACGATGCGGACCGGGCTGATGTGTGGTTCCTGAGCTCAGAAATCGCCCGTAAGCCCGAAGAATGCCGACTGGTGCGTATCGTAGCCCAGGCTGAGGCTAAGGCGTCTTGCGAGGCGCAGTGAGCAGCCGACCTGGGCAGCGAACTTCACGCGAGAATCGCTGCCGTGGTTCCACCGCCAGCCGGTCACATTCGACACCGCCGCATACATCGTCTGTTCGACCGCGAGGCCCGCACCCACTACGAAAGACGCGCTGTTCGAGCCGACGGAATAGAGCGCCTCGACCCCGTAGCTGCCTTGCTGGCTTTGCAGGCGGTAATCCATGTGCGGGATAGGAGCGTCGATCACGTCGTCGGCGCGCTCGAGCGCACCCGAAAGCCAGACCGATGCCCCCCACCCTCCGTCACGGTTTATGAACTGGATACCCACGCCGGACATCTTGGCGGCGTTGGCCGGAGCGTACACGATCCCGACCGCGAACTTCCGGCGAATCGGCTCGTCGTGGGTAGCAAAGGCGAGCGCTGCGCCGACGATGTCCCCGGTGTTGCAGGTGTCGTAATGTTCCTCACGCAGACGCTCGTACAGCTCACGCCGCTCTGCCTCCCGACGCGCCTTGTACTCGAGCCGGATCTTGTCGCGGCGATCCTTGTCGCGCCAATCCTGGTCGTCTTGCTTGCCGTCTGAGTTGTCGTGCTTGGACTCTACGGCGGGTGGCGGAGTCGCCGACGGGTCCGAGTTTTGGATGGAGAGTGCCGGTGCTCCGATTATGAATAGGGCGAGGACTGAAATGATGATAACTATTGCACGTGTGCTCATATAACCGGTCCTCCTGCTTCCGAAACGAGGTCGCTGCGATAGGACGGAAAACGAAGTATTTTCGGCGACTCGACGCTCGCCAACCAAACGCGAGAGTGGCCGAAAACGCGTCCGTCGAAACAAGTTGCGAAAACCGATCAGGGCTGCGTTCGCGCCTCACAATGTACAACGACGCAAACCGCCGGCCAACCTCGCCTAATGGATGGCAAGAGCCCACACGCGCGATACTGTTACTCTGAACAGCCGACAGCTCCCTCTCCCTTTGCGGGAGAGGGTCTGGGTTGGGGTCAAATGCCCCGACGCTGCCTAGAGCGCGCCTATCGCAACAGTCTCCACCATAACCTCATTGACTTGCTCTTTTTCTCGCTTTATACTTCGATTGTAAGAGCCCACATCATGAGGAACTGCGAAAAGCAGCAGGGGGGTGGTTCGAATGCATAGAGGGGCGCGCGCATTTACGCTCATCGAGCTCTTGGTCGTCATAGCCATCATAGCCATTCTGGCAGCGATCCTCTTTCCCGTTTTTCTGCAGGCGCGCGAGGCAGGCCGCAAGTCGGTCTGTCAGAACAACGTCAAAATGATCCTCCAGGCCTGCGCGCTGTACGAAAACGAGTACGACAGGATACTGCCCGGCTCGATGAACGGCTGGACTTCGATGTCGGTCCTGTGGGTCGTCAAGATTGATCCATACCTCAGGCAGCTCAAGAAGGCCGACACATCGGGAAACGTGAATCTCGGCGGCGTGTTTGTTTGCCCCAGCAGATACCTTTCCAGGTCCCGGACAACCCACGAGCCGATTCCCGACACACTGATGCGCTGCTACGGGTACAACCACGTCTACCTGGGCGGAGACGTGAACAGGCCCTCCAATCCCGGCTACCATACCCTCGGCGAGGTCGTCAAGCCCACAAAGACCATCCGAATACTGGAAGGGTGGCGGTTCGATTCCACCGGCGCGAACTCGGCCTGGGGGCTGTACACGCGAGGGTGCGGGTCGATGATGTGCTATCCGCCGTCATCCAGCATTTGCAGCCCTTCCTACGTCTGGCCCCCGGGGTGGCATGGCGGGGCGAGTGTTGTCGGGTGGTTCGACGGGCACGTCACCACGGTGAGTCTTCCCCCGCCAGAGCCCCCGGGCGCTTCTCACACGCCCAACCCTTACGTCGGCATACTTACTCCGCTGTATGCAAACGCAAAGGACCCTTATTTCCGTCTGGCCCCTCCAAAGCCATAATGTGCGGGCCGCAGCCGGCCGAAAATGTAATTGGTGGGCATCGGTCTCAGAACAACCGATGTAGGTTCTGGCCACACCCCAAGTCCTGGGGGGCAGACAGTTGGCAGGAACAGACAACCGGCTCCGCGGCGACATTTCCTGCTGCGCGTCGACAGATGTCGAGGCGACACGGCAGGATGTGCTGCCGCGCCGGCTTACTATCTGGGCCGGCGTGGGCACCTGCGCTTTCGTCGGCCTCAGACTGATTCTCCCCGTCTTCCAGACTCCAGGCTCCGTAATACCTGCTCCTGCCGTATTCTCGGTGTTCGTGCTGGCGTTCTGCTGCTGCGCCGGACTGACCGCGGCCGCCTATTGTTTTGCCGCGTTTGCGATTTCGAGGTGGGTGCGCGACCTGTTCGCATCGGTTGGGTTTTGTGCTCTTTCCGCTGCTGCAGCTTTTCAGGCGGTCGCGGATTTGACTGGGGTGGTCCCTTTGGATCACGAGCAGGTCATGACGAGCGGCCTCCTCTACGCATCGTGCGCGTTTCTCGCCGCGTCCTTCGCAGACAGAACCTGGCGCCCTGAGACCAGAGCCGGCTCGTGGGCACAACTTGCCGCCGGCATGGTGATAATGGCTGTGTTTCCACTACTGATGCTTCCCGATGCTATAGC
>JBMFPI010000151.1:0-2453 GCA_049969195.1 Armatimonadota bacterium | reverse complement strand
GCGGGTTTTCCCGCAGCAGACAGCACGACGTATGCCGCGGGGAGTCGGGCCGCGTTGCTTGCGGCTGCGTTCACGAGCGGAGCAACAACAAGCGGTTTCAGACAGCGGCACGCCGGGTCCCGGCGCGCGCCGGCCATTGAGTCTTATTTCTACGTCAGCCTGGCTTTCGCTCTTCTTGCCAGGGCGCTCTCGTCCGTGCGCTTCGATTACTGGTGGCTTTGCAGTCAGGTGCTGTTCTTGAAATCCTGGCTGGTATTTGCGGGCGCCGGCTCGATTGAAAACGCGGTGGCACACAAGGAAAATGCGGACCGACTGGAGCAGATGGAGGCCCTGCACGATATCTCGTGGTCACTCGTGGGGGCAAAGACCGTACGGGAACTTGTGAACCTGCTCGCGAATACCGTTCGGGAGAAGCTGGGCGCGGCGATAGTCGCCGTGTACCTTGCCGATGAGTCGCGCGAAACTCTGGAAGTAGCAGCGATCTCCGGACCTGATATATGTCTCAAATCGCTCGGCGCAAGATACCCGGTGTTCTCAGCCGACCGGCGGCCCGGGTTCCACTCCGGTCATACAGCCCGCGCGTTTACCACCAAGGAAGTTCAGACCGCCGCGGACGTTTTTGTCGACGTCGAACTGGTGCCCTGGCGAATAATAGCACGGGACAATGGATGCGCCGTCTCAGTTCCGCTCATCGACAAGGGTGAGGCATCCGGGGTGCTGAACGTCTATTTCTCGGATCGAAGACAGCTCAGTGCAGAGCGTCTGAAGTTGCTCAGAACGATAGCCGCGGCCGCCGCCCCTGCGATTGAAAACGCCCGCTCCTCGGAGGCCTTTCGCGCCGGCATTCGAGAGCTCAACAGAGCCGCCTGAGGATCCATTACGACGGAACGCAAACCCAGCGTTTTCGGCGACTCGAGGCTCCTCAACTGAACGGGAGAATCGCCTAAACGCACCTATCACCACAGCCCCAAAAATCACTCCTCGGCCGCAGTTTCCTCCGCAGGTGCCTCCGCACCAAGGGCCTCTTCTTCAGGTGCGGCTTCTTCCTCGCGCCTGACATGCGGCGGAACGCAGGTGCACACAAGCGCGTCGGGTTCGGCCAAAACCTCTATTCCCTCCGGTAGGGCGATATCAGCGACCCTGATGTGGTGGCCGATCTGCAGGTTCGTGACGTCCACTTCGATCCTTGCCGGAATGCTGCCCGGCAAACATCGAATGTCGAGTTCGCTCATGGCTTGCTCTACGATTCCGCCGTGCTTCGCGCCCTCGGTTTCGCCCACAAGCTCTATTGGAACGCTGACGTGGATCTTCTCAGTCATCGAGACGCGCTGAAACTGGATGTCCAGCACCTTGCGCGTGAGAGGGTGCCTGAAGAACTCCTTGATGATGACGGTTCCGTCGCTGTCCTTCGGAGCGCCGTGGATCTTCAGGTCGAAAAGCGACATTGCCCCGTGTTCGGAGTGCTTAATCTGGTCCACTATGTCCTTGAGCTTGACTTCCACGGGGATGCTTTCATACCCCCGCCCGACCACGCTGCCGGTAACGTAGCCCTGCCGCCGGATTTGCTTCATCCGACTCTTGCTCATGTCCGACCGATAACGAGCTTCGAGTTTCAGGTTCGCCATAGACTGATGCTCCTCCAACAACACACCGTGCCATTTTATCCGGAACCGGGCGCACTCGTCAATAGACTGGAGTCAAGGGAGAGAGCTCAGTCTTGAACGCGCAAACGCCAGGAATGCCGTCGTCCTGAACTCGTTTTAGGATCGATCCCTTCGCCGCCTCGATGCTAAGACAAGTTCAGCATGACGCGATTCCCGGAAAACTGAACTGTCCCGAATCGGGCCCGGAAGGTCGTGTCGACAGAACTCAAACCCTGCATTTCCGTCGCCCCGAATCCGCCATCAGTTTTCTTTTGAGGGGTTGTTTTGAGAGGGAATTACCCTGCTTGCTCGGCTCGTATTATTCACTAGTGAGGTGAGAATGTGAGCGAGAAGCAGGGTGTCTTATCATACCGCACTGAGGGCGAGCAGACAAGTGATAATCTGACGGGTTTGTCTGGTCTGGCTCCTTATGTGGACCTGATGGCAGCTTCTGGTGTGCTGAAGTCGCTGGGCGAGAGGGTTTCGATATGCGGCGATCAGGGCTGGACGGACGAGGAGATGGGTTTATCTTTGCTGCTTTTGAATCTGGCGGGCGGCGACTGTGTGGATGATCTTGAGCAGCTGAATGCGGACAAGGGCTTCTGCAAGCTTTTGAGGTGGTGCGTGAACCGTGCTCTGAGTCGTCGTCAGCGCCGCGAGATGGGGCGGCGATGGCGGAGGGCGAAGAATCGAAGCATTGCGTCCGCGAGCGCGGCTCGCAGGTGGCTGAGTGGCTTTCACGATGAGGTTCAGGAGAAGCTGCGTGTTCCTGGCAAGGCGTTCATTCCTAAGCCGAACAAGCACTTATCG
>JBMFPI010000150.1:0-8407 GCA_049969195.1 Armatimonadota bacterium | reverse complement strand
AGCGGGAGACGGCCAGAAAGGCAAGAGGCTCGGGCAAACCACGTGCGTTGGAAGCATCGGCGCGGTACCGGGGATGCTGACGGTCATGATCCTGGGAAAGGCCCTGAGCTATCCACGCTGGTTCTTGCTCGGCAGCGCGGCTATGGCGCTGGCAGCCGCCGCGATGTCTGCCGTTCGGCGTGACATCGGCTGCCCCGACAAACCAAGGTTCGTGTGGAAGCGTCGCTACGGCCTTTACTACGTGCTGACGTTCCTTGAAGGCTGCCGCAAGCAGGTCTTCTTCACTTTCGCGCTCTACGCTCTAACCAAGGTCTATCACACCCAACTGCGAACGATTGCGCTGCTGATGGTCGCAAACAGCGTGGTAAACATCTTCGGCGCGCCAAGGGTCGGCAGGCTGATCGACCGTATCGGCGAGCGCAAGATACTGCTCGCCAGCTATTCGGCGTTGGTACTGGTCTTCATCGGTTACGCGCAGATAAAGCACGCCCACGTCCTGTACGTTCTGTACTGCCTCGACAACCTGTTTTATCTCTCGACTACCTGCCTCACGACGTACCTGCAGAAGATCGCCGAACCGGAAGATGTGATGCCAAGCCTGTCGCTCGGCGTCACTTTGAACCATACGGCCGCGGTGGTCGTTCCGCTGGTCGGCGGGTTCCTGTGGGCGTCGCTGGGCTACCCGGTAACTTTTATGGGCGGCGCGGTGGTCGTGGCGGTCTCGTTGGTGCTGGCCAGCCGGGTACCGGTTCACGAACCATTTGCAAGCGGAAGGTTACCGGGTCGCCTCGGATGACGGAGATGCGCGCCCGAAGAGCCCCATTAGTGATTGTTGTCGGCGGCGGACCGGCCGGATTGACGGCGGCAGGGAGAGCGGCGGAGTGCGGGGCGTCGGTCGTGCTTCTGGAACGAAACCCGCGGCCCGGAGTGAAGCTTCGCATCAGCGGCAAGGGCCGCGGCAATATCACCAACACCGCCGATATCGACGAGTTCGTCGAGGCATTCTCGCCTAACGGCAGGTTCTTGTACGGAGTGTTTTCCCGGTTTTTTCGGGACGACCTACTGGACCTGCTCGGGCGGCTCGGGGTCGAAACCAAAGTCGAGCGGGGCGGCCGCATATTCCCCGCAAGCGATCGCGCAGGCGACGTCGCGGACGCGCTGGAGCGGTGGGTGGCGTCGAACGGCGTCAGGATAAGAACCGGCACAAGGGCGAAGTCGGTAGTAGTTGAGGATGGGCGGGTAACTGGGGTAAATATCTACGGCGGCCAGATGGGGTGCGACGCGCTCGTGATCGCGACCGGCGGCGCATCGTATCCCAGGACCGGCTCGACCGGCGACGGCTACGCTATGGCTCGCGAGCTGGGCCACACGATCGTCAGCCCGCGTCCGGCGCTTTCCGCCCTCGTTTGCAGGGAGGAGTGGATCAAGGATCTACAGGGCCTGTCGCTCAGGAACGTCGAGGCTCGTTTGTGCTTCCGTGAAGCCGCCCCTAATGAGGGTCTCATAGCATCAGCTTCGCTTCGGGGTGAGGAACCGGGGCCGGAGCAAACTGAACAGAAGCCCGCCCGCGCCCGCGTGATCGCAAGGGAGTTCGGCGAGATGCTCATCACCCACTTCGGCGTCTCCGGGCCGATTATCCTTACCCTGAGCCGGGGCGTCGGCGAGCTGATCGAGCGCGGGGTCGTCACTATCTCCATCGACCTCAAGCCTGGGCTGTCTGCCGAGCAACTTCACGCCCGGCTCATACGCGACTTCACGCAGACCAGTCACGTCAAGAACTACCTAAAGTCGCTTCTGCCCAGACTTCTGATTGATGTCTTCGTCGAACTCGCTGGGCTTGATCCGAATAAGCCGGTTAACACCGTCACGGCCCAGGAGCGGGGCCGCATTGTCGAACTTCTGAAGGGGCTGGAGGTCACCGTCGCAGGCACCGCTCCCCTGAACGATGCCATCGTGACTGCGGGGGGAGTATCGATTAAGGAAATCGATCCAAGGACGATGATGTCCAAACTTGTGCCGGGACTGTTCTTCGCCGGCGAAGTCATCGACATCGACGCCCGTACCGGCGGGTTCAATCTGCAGGCTGCATTCTCAACGGGGTGGGTGGCCGGCGAAGCGGCCGCGAAATATGCGGATAGGATTTGCCGAGCCGGCGGCGAATAAGAAAAGGACTGATCGCTGTTTACTTTCGAGGAGGTGCGTGAGGTGGGAACAGCACTGCTGGTGGTCGGGGGGCTGATTGTACTGGTGTTCATATGGGTCATCGCGACCTACAATCGACTGGTCGGCCTCAAGAACCAGATCGACAACGCGTGGGCCCAGATCGACGTGCAGCTCAAGAAGCGCTATGATCTGATCCCTAACCTGGTGGAGACGGTTAAGGGTTACGCGGCACACGAGAAAGAGGTTTTCGAGAACGTCGCGGCAGCCCGCAGCGCAATGATGCAAGCGCAGGGCGTCGAAGCACAAGCGCAGGCTCAGAACCAGATAACCCAGGCTCTCAAGAGTCTGTTCGCGGTCGCGGAAGCGTATCCCGAGCTTAAGGCTAACGAGAACTTTGCCGCACTTCAGCAGCAGTTGTCGGCCACAGAGAACTCCATCGCACAGTCGCGGGAGATCTACAACAACGTAGTGGCCGGCTTCAACACGATAATCCAGAGCTTTCCGTCGAGCATCATAGCGTCGAGCTTCGGCTTCACGAGGCGCGAATACTTCCCTATGGAAGACGCGGCCCGCGAGGCCCCGAAGGTGAGGTTCTGACAGCCGGTAAAATCGGCTCCGGTGGCCAGCTCAGCGTCAATGCGCTAGCCTGACTTGCCGGGCGCTCGGGGCCGACCGCGAAACTCGTTCGACGGCGAAGCTATTCGTTTCCGTCGCTATCCGGTTCCGGCATTCCTCCCATCCCCGGGACGCCCTTCGTCACGAGCGGCATAGAGAACGTGCTCTTTGTCTGGATGCGAGGCAGGGGATTGGTTTTGTCTAGGGCCGCCCCCGGGCCGTAGGCGATCATCGTGAGGAACGCCGTGCTGCAGTCTTTGAAAATGCCCGCGGGGATTGAGCAACTGGTAGCTTCGCCTTTGAGCATCACGCCTTTCTGAACCAGGTCTCTGACCTCCGCCATCTGCATATAGTCCCAATTGAGCCCGGCGGTGTCGGCCTCGGTCTCAGAACAGTTCCACATCACAATCGTGCTCTTGCCCTCCATACCGACAACCGACACGTAAATGCCGAGCGCGTTTGGTATCTGTTTCCAGGCTAGCTGAATAGACTTGTCCAGCGCCAGCGGCTCGTCCGTGTTCGGGCTCGTGAGATCGAACGGTGCCAGGAAGTCGACGTTGGAAGGCGCCTCGATCGCCACGCCGCCTGTGTAGTTGGTCACCAGCTCGTAGCGGCCCACAAGGGATGCGTCTGGTGCTATCTTGCCCGGCTGCTTTTGTGTAGGCCAGTAGCCTGTTGTCCAATCGGGCTTGTAGAAGTACGACTCCCCACCTTTCTCCATCGCTCGAGTCTGCTTCCTGGTGAGCTCCCGGGCTTCAGGCGTAAGGGATTCCCATTTGATGATTCGGGGCTGGCCCGGCCGAACCGTGTCCGAGCAGCCCCAGTAGATCTTCATCGTAGCCTTCAGGGACGACTCTTCCTCGGCGCTGTCCGTGTCTGAACCGGGGCCCTCTTTCCCTCTTGTTGGCTTCGGCCGGTAAAGTGCGAGATCGAGCTTGCTGCCCTGTTTCAGGCCCGGCGGCACGTTGAGCCGCGCGAACGCGTCGTCGGGCGCAATGCCGGGCGACCATAACCGCACCTCCAGCTTGCGCTGAGGCGTTCCCATTCCCAGCATGGCCTCCGCGCCGGGGACTTTTGACAGGTCTATTCCCGGCGGCAATTCGATTTTTGGCATGCCGGGCATCTTCATCACGCTGGTCTCGGCCAGAATAGCCAGATACGCCTGGTCCTCAGCCGCATAACTGGTCAGTGCGAACGCGAGTGCTACTGTTACGAACATGGCTTTTTCTAACATTCCTGCCTCCAGGTTATCGGCCAGCCTTATGCACGGATTATACCACAGGCGACAATCTCCCAATCAGCCGGTAGTTGCCCGGTGTGAGATAACTCCTGCGAGCGCAAGCGCCCGGTACCCAGCCATCCTGAACCTGACTTAGGATCGATCCCTGCGGTGCCCAGATGCTGAAACAAGTTCAGCATGACGGGATTCCTGTCGAGCTGGACTGTTTCGTCGCCCGGGCTGTTGCGATAAGTGGCTTTTCTAAGGTTCTCCCGCTTCGCTGAACAGCGTCGAATGGGGCACAGCGCCCGGGTTTGTTTTCCACCTCAACGACTTTGCTTGTAGGAAGTCCCGAAGACGGGGACACCGGCTGTGGAACGAACGATCACTCGCGTCTCGATGCCGTCTGCGGTTTGAACTTTGTCGGGACCAAACGCGGTGACCGTCACGAAGACGCTTTTGGATCCGAGGAAAACGCGGGCCGGAATGGTGCAAGAGTGGGCGTCCGCCGGCAGAAGGGTCTTGTTCTCGATGAGCCTTGCGATCTCGGTCCTCGTCAGCGGCCGGTCCTCGAGGCCGTCAGAGGCGTCCGGGTCGGCACTCGATGTCCAGTTGACCGATTCAGCCGCATTGCCGCCCACTGCCGTCACCAGATAGGCAAGTGCCCGCGGGATCGGCTTCCAGGTGATCTTGATCGGTTTTCGGAGGTCGGGTTCCCTCGGCGTGCTCTCGAGGTCGATCGGGTCGAGAAAGTCCTGCTCGGCGTCAAGCACAATCGATGTCGCGCCGCAGTAGTTCGTAGCGAGCCTGTAGGTCCCGCGGGCCGCTGCGTCGGACCCCAGGGGCTTGTCCATATCCGAGGACCAGTACGCGTGGGACGCGCCGGGGAGCTTTTCGAGCGGCTGAGCTGGGGGGAGTTCGTCGGACGTACAGACCCGCGGCTGTCCCTGCGGGATCTCGTCCGCGCAACCCCAATAGGTCTTGACGACGTAACGGGTTTTCGATTCGGACCCATTTGCCGGTTCAGGCTTTTTCTTGAGGTCGATCAGAAGCTGTATCGGCCCGGCGACCCTAAGCCCGTCCGGCACCGTTACCTCGGCTTTCGACAGCGGGTTGGCCTTCTCACCTGAGAACAGGTCCATTGTCAGAGATCGGACCGCGGCAACGGCGGCATCCTGCGATTCGCCCGACGCGGGCGAGATGGCCGGGAGGCCCGGGAATATCATTCTTGATGTAGTTACCGCTATGATGAAGACGGTCGAGATGTCCATCTCGCGCTCTCCTCTCGTGGTTTCATAAGGCTATTGCGATAGAAAGCAAAGCGGGCGTTTTCGGCGATTCGACGCCGCCCGACTAAGCGGGAGAATCCCCGAAAACGCGCCTATCCAAACGGCCTGTCTTTGCATCTAATGACGCCGACGGTGCGAATAAGGTTTCCCCGACGACGAACGCACCTGGCCGACGCCCCCATATCGCGTTGCCGAAGTGCCCGATGCGCGAAGTTACTATCAATAGCTAAGGCCTGGTTGCCGACAATTCTGGTAGCTGGCCTTTCAGGCATCGTCGGACTTGGCCCGGCTGAACAGGCGCGGTCGGGGTCGAGCGAGTACGAAAGCGTCGCCGCTGACTTGCCTGACGCTCAATGAACACGCAATTATAGCAATTGTTGCCATGTGTGCACACTGCAATCTTGACAGGCGACAGACTATGGGCGAGAATGTGTGCTTATGTGTGAATTCTGCCAGATCGGCAATGCCGGACAGCGTATCGGTTTGCTCAAGACGAAGGAGAGAAGGTTGAAAATAGTGTCTGTCTTCTTTTTAGCGGCGCTGATCGTTGGGTTCTCGATCCCGACGAGTGCTCTGGGGCTTTTCCCTTACAACGAAATCGTCAACGGAGACTTCGGGACCGGCGACCTGACCGGCTGGCAACACGGGTGCGATATCATCGTCGCGCGGGACGGCCCCGGCCACGGCTACGCCGCGACGTGCAAGTGCCCAGGTGGCGATCTGTGGCTTCGCCAGATCGTAGACGATTCCCTGAGCCCGGGGTGGAACTGGGATTGGCACGCGAAAGTGGTCGACTTGATTGCGGACATCACTTGGCAGGGTTGGGAGCCGTCCCGGTCGGCTATCGCGTTCCGATTGGACTGGTGGGACGAAAGCTACAACGGCGTCTCCGATCCGCGAAACCTGCCTTATTATCAGGGCGGTCCTCCTCCCGGGCCGGACCCCGGGGCTGGCTACTTCACCTCCGACTGGGTCGTTTACGACTTCGCAGGCACGCCGCCTTCCCAATGGGCGACCGTCAACCCGTTCAGCCAGTTCCTGTTGCCCCTACAGCCGCGGTGGGTATCAGTCGAGGTGGTCTTCACACAGGCTGCGGGTGAGTCCGTCTGGCTCGACAACGTCGTGCTGACCGGAAAGTGCGTGCCCGAGCCGAGCGGGATCGCCGCGCTACTCGGGGCTTGCGGAGCCCTTGCGGCAGGCGTGAGAACCCGCCGCAAGTAGTAGCACCGACCAAAAAGAGATATGCGCATCAGTTTGGAGGACGGCAGCCATTCGACGGCTGCCGTTTTATTGCGTGGTGCGCCCAGCGGGTTGCGGCAACCGGGGAACAGGAGACGCCTACGGGCATATGCGACTGCTGTGACGCAAACTATTCACCCAACTTCGTGAGAGGTGCCTGAGGCTGTTGCGATTATACCCGCTTTCGGCGATTCGACGCTCCCAAGACTAAGCGAAAAAAATCGCCAAAATCGCTGGGTTTTAGGTTCTATCGCATCAACCTCGGGAGCATCGGTAGATAGCCTCACCTGCCCGACTGCTCGGCCTCTGCCGAGAATTGTTATTCTTGCCGCAACTGATCTCCTACCGCTCCAAGAGTCACCCTTGCGCGGGGGTTGACGCCGTCGGTAGGTAGCTGGCAGGTGAACGAAACAGAGTTCGCCCATGGACGCAGTTCAACCAACCCCACCGGGACAATTTCCCTGACAAGATCCCCCGAGGGCTGTAGATCTTGCAACCCGATAGCCAGTTATATTCCAGGTAATAACCGCTTTCCAGTTCAACGGGGAATGTTATCGTCCTGCCGTTGATTGTGATGGAGGGGTTTGCAAGCTTCGTTTGCACCAGAGGCAGAGCCTTCATGGGCGAGACGTATACGACTGCAGAACCCGCCTGGGGCAGGTTGTTCAGCCACAGACTCAGGTTGCTGATCGCATTCCAGTTAACCAGCTCGCGGTAGATTAAGTAGGCGTTACCGCTGAAGGGCCATATGTAGTCCTCTACACGTTCGCCCTCAGGTTCGACCAACGGGAAATAGCGCCAGCCGTTGAAGTCCACGGTGATATAGTTGTCTGCTATTCCCCTGACCAGGCGTTCGGGGCTCGAGTATTGGACATTGAGAAGCTCGCCCCTGCCGTCTCCGTAGACCCATAGTCCCAACGCGCCCGTGCCGCTGAGGTCTTTGGGTGGCGAGAAGTCAAACCGGGCGGACGCCCAGCAAGGAGTTCCTCCCCTGCTCTGTCTTTGGCCATGGTCCGTAACTGAGAACTCTTGCACGCGCTGCGCATCCTGCGCCGCGCTTTGCGTTCGACGAGCCGTGAAGTAAGCGCTCCCGGAGCCTACCTTTACGATGTCCTTCGACAGTTCGAAAGCCGCCTCAATCCCGGGAGCAGTCGAGAGCGTCGGTGACAGACCCGAGCTTACGAAGTCCGCGACTGTGACAGCATCCGGCGAATCGTATTGCTTAGCAGATATACCATATCACAGCGGTCTTCCAAGGGCGAGACGCATTTGCCCGCCGGGTGTTTCGCGGACTTATTCCCGCTTCCCGCGGTGGACGATTGCGCCGCGCGGACAGGGCCTGTTGTCCCTTTGGCGGGTGACGCAACCTACGCGCTCCCGCACCGCTCCACCCTCACCCTGACCCTCTTCCCTTGAGGGAGAGGGAGTGTTGGTTCTGCCTTCTCCCGTAAAGGGGGGAGGGAGTGTTGGTGCGGCTGTTCCCGCAGAGGGAGTCAGGGGCTCAGAATGGCTTGATGTGCCGACACCGAGCACCTTCTCCCGGCGAGGCGTGACCTCAGTTGCACGGATCCAGGCTTAGCTGACTCAGCCAGGCCCTTGCTTTCGCCAGCGCCTTGCCTCGGTGAGAGATGGCGTTCTTTTCGTGCGGCACAAGCTCGGCCACGTGCTTGCCCAGTTCCGGCAGGTACATTATGGGGTCGTAGCCGAAACCGTTCGTGCCTCTCGGCTCGTGCGCAATCAGCCCTTCAAGCGAATCCTCGAACGTCTCTACTCGCCCATCCGGCCAGGCGACGGCGATCGCGCACCGAAATCGTGCCGATCGCCTCCCGTCAGGCACGTCTTTCATCGCATCCAGCAGTTTAGAAATCCTTTCGGGGTCCGT
>JBMFPI010000149.1:0-8417 GCA_049969195.1 Armatimonadota bacterium | reverse complement strand
TGACGTAATTCCCGCGGAACCGACAACCTCCCTATCCCTCGACAGAAGACGGCTGGGGTGAGGGTGATAGACACCCTCCGCATGCCTAGCGGACTCTGCCCCTTGCATAGATCAGGTCGACCTCTCCCGCAGGAAACGAAATACGGCGTCCGCCGCGGCCTTTGTAACCCCCGGAACGGCGGCCAGTTCCTCAATGGACGCGTTCGCGATTGCCTCGACCGATCCGAAATGGCGTATCAACGCCCGCCGCCTTTTCGGACCGATGCCCGGTATCTCGTTGAGTACCGAGGCCTTCATTGTCTTGCCCCGCGCTGTGCGGTGGTATGTGATGGCGAAGCGATGCGCCTCGTCCCGAATCCGCTGGATGAGATGCAGGGCCTTAGAGTTTCTTGGCAGCAGAATCGGCTCCGACTGTCCAGGTTTGAATATCTCTTCGTTCTTCTTCGCGAGTCCTATCACTGCGAGGAGCCCGTCTTCCAGGCCATCGGGCCTCGACTTCTGGCTCTCGAGTATGGCTTCCGCCGCCGCGCCGAGCTGTCCCTTACCGCCGTCGATGAGTATGAGGTCCGGCAGTTCGGCGAATGCCTCAGTGTCGCGGAGCCTGCCCGTCAGTCGGCGCGTGAGGGCTTCTTTCATCGACGCGTAGTCGTCGGGGGCACCCTCGGCGGTCCTGATCTTGAACTTGCGATAGTGTGCTTTCTTTGGCTCCCCGTTCTCGAAGACGACGAGTGAGGCGACGGTATACTGACCCTGGATGTTTGAAACGTCGTATGCCTCGATCCGTTCGGGTAGTACCGGCAGGCCCAGGGCTTCCTGCAGCGCCTGAAGCTGTTCGAGGCGCGCTTGTTCGTCCGTGGCCATTTTGAGCTTTATCTGTTTGAGCACCAGATCGGCGTTCTTGCGCGCCATCTCTACAAGCTGCTTTTTCTCCCCTCGCTTGGGCCTTGAGAGCAGGACTTTCGTCCCTCGTTTCTGGCGAAGCCACGTTTCGATGATGTCGATCTCCGTGATGTCCTCGCTAAGGAGTACTTCTCGTGGAACGTACGGCGCGGTATCGTAGTACTGCTGGATAAACTCGCGCAGGGTCTCCGAGAGGTCGTCGGCAGAGGCGTTTTCCAGCATGAAGTGCTCCTGGCCCACCAGTTTTCCTGCGCGAATGAAGAACATCTCCGCTACCGTGTTGCCGTTATCGGTTACGATGGCGACTACGTCCTGGTCCTCCAGCGCTGTGGATATCACCTTCTGTCGCGCCGATAGAGTCTGGATCGCCTGGACCTGGTCGCGTAACCGGGCCGCTTTCTCAAACTCCAGCTTCTCCGCAGCGGCTTCCATTTGCTTCAGCAGGCGCTTGACGAGCGCGTCGCTTCGGCCCTCGAGAAACTGCATCACGTCCTCGATGACCTGCATGTATTCTTCTTTTGTGACCTTTCCCACGCACACGCCCGTGCATTGGCCGATGTGGTAGTACATGCACGCTCTCCCGCGGGATTGCTCTGGATGCTTCCACCCGCATGGCACGCGGAAAACGCGACGAATCACCCGCAGTGTCTCCCGGACGGCTTGAGTGTCTGTGTATGGGCCGAAATACTTGTCCTTCTCCCTGGGCTGCATCCTCAGCTTGCGGATATACACGACGCTCGGCCATTCCTGGCTCAAGGTGATCCCGATGTAAGGATAGCTCTTGTCGTCGCGAAGCTTGACGTTGTAGGTGGGACGGTGTTTCTTGATAAGGTTGGACTCCAGAACCAGCGCTTCGAGTTCGGAGTCTGTGGCGATCCAGTCGAAATCCGCGACCTCATAAACCATGCGTCGGATGCGGCGGCTGTGATCGGCCCCCTTTTGGAAGTACGATCGCACACGGCTCTTGAGGACCTTCGCCTTGCCGACATAGATCACGTCACCGGCGGAGTTCTTCATCAGATAGCATCCCGGAGAATCCGGAAGGGATGCTAGCTTCTCCTCCAGGGTAACGGCGTAACTTCTTTCCGGTTCGGTCGAATCGGGATCGCTGCGCCGGGCTTCCATCTTTTCGCAACCGCGTTCGATCTGGTTTACTATACATTGTGACCGATGGCCCGCGATTGCGCAAGAGGCCCGCTCGGCCTGAATCAGGTCAGTCTTGCCGGCGGTTGCCCTAACCCCATCCCTCTCCCGTGAAAGGAGAGGGAGTTTTGCGCTCTGATTATAAGTGGCATATTGCCGCGGGACGAGGTCTCGCGGGCGTGCTGGCTGGGTCCTTTTCGCTGTAGTCTGGGGAATGGAGCTCTCGGCAGGGATTACGTGCCCGAACGGCCAAATAACACAGAGGTTATTGCGATAAGGCGCGAACCCGACGTTTAGCGCGATTTGACGCTCGCAAAACTAAGCCGCAGAATCGCTCAAGAAAGCGCGTATCGCAACGGCTTCAAGTAGCTCACAGGGGTGTTGTGCATAGGTGTTAGCCAGGGACATAATGACCAAAGACGTAATAACCGTCCGGATCGATACGCCCGTTGCCGAGATAGCGAAGCTGATGGCCACGAAGGGGATCAGCGGGGTGCCGGTACTGGACGACAAGGACTGCCTCGTCGGCATGGTAACCGAGAACGACCTTCTGCTGAAACATGGGCATGCCAAGAGCCCGCCTCGGCTGGCGCTTTTCGGTCTCTGGGTGATTCCGGACAGCGCGGTGGAGGCCGCATATAAGAAGGCCCGTCCTGCTGCCGTGGCTGAAGACGTGATGACGCGCAGCGTCGTCACCTTCACCGAGGATGACGACATCGACACCATCGCGAAGACGATGGTCAAGAAGAACATTAATCGGGTGCCGATAGTGCGCGACTGCCGCGTAGTGGGCATAGTCACCAGAGGGGATATCCTGAGGGCGATTGCGGCCGGCGGGTGAGGCTACAGCCGCGATAAGATCATATCCCGCATCCGTGCTTGTGCGGCCTATCTATGTTGTGATTGGTGTACCTGACGGGCGCCCAGCCGCACCCGGTTTCCTGCCACCTCGCGTGGCCATCCATGTACACGTAGATGGTGCCTTCGCCGTGGGGGAAGTAGGGTGTAACTACCGGGCCGCCGGCATACATCTCAATCAGTACATCCGGCCCCAGCGCGTAGCAGCACGCGAAGACTTTCTTTGAGGCGACCCCGGGCCGGCCGTATTTTGCCCTGTCTTCGCCCAGCACGTCAGTCAGAACACGTCCGATTCCCACCATCTCCGGCGGCTCGGTGTAGGTGAAGCCCGTGTCGGGATACCCGGCGGTTGCGCCCGATGGGCCTTTCGGGCCTCCGAAGAAGAACCAGCTACACCTGTAACCATAGGCGTACTTCATGCCGTACGGGCCACTTGGGGCAGGGCAGACCCAGATGTCTTTGCTCTTAACGTACTTGGGCAGGAAGAGCAACTGCATGGCGTTCGGCGGGCCGAATGTCCAGGTATGGTCCTTCCACTGCCAGGTCCACTTCCAGTTCTGGAACGGCTGCATCCTTGCGCTGATGTCAGCCGGCGTGCCGCCGGGGAAACGGCCGTTGTAGTCGTCAAGGTACATCATCATCGCCTCGCCCAACTGCCTCCCGTGGGCAAGGCATTTCATCGCGTTCGCGTTTTCCCTGGACTTCACAAACACTGGAAACAGAATAGCAGCCAGGATAGCGATTATGGCGATGACGACCAGCAGCTCAATGAGCGTGAATGCCTTGCTTTTGCACATGTACCCACCCCCACCATCCGTTCGATTCGGCACATTGTCCAGCCTGCGCACAGTTTATAGCGAGATACCGTGCGGATGCGGCCTGTCGATGCTATGGGTGGTGTATCTCACCGGTGCCCAGCCGCATCCGGTCTCCTGCCACTTCGCGTGACCGTCAACGTAGACGTAAATCGTTCCTTCGCCGTGAGCAAAATAAGGCGTAGCTACCGGGCCGCCCGTCCACAACTGGATCCGGTAGTCAGGTCCAAGCGAGTAACAGCAAGCGAAAACCTTCTTGGAGGCCGCCGCGGGTCGGCCGAAGTGAATCTTGTCTCGGCTCAACACATCGACGATCTTCCGACCTGTTCCGGGTTCATTATTGCCGATATCCTCGTCGCCGGTCTTGTATCGGAAAGCCGTGTCGGGGTAGTTTGCCGGCCCAAGGCCCGCGCAGAAGAACCAACTGCACTTATAGACATAGGCGTACTTCATCCCGTACCAGCCGCTCGGGTAGGGGCACACCCAGATGTCCATGTTCTTGACGTATTTCTTGAGCTGGATGTACTTGAGCTCGTTCAAATAGTTGACCCCTACGCCGCTCCAGGTATGCCCCGCGATGGTGTAGTCCCAGGTCCACCCTGCGAACTGCGCGAACGCTTCCGGCTTGGCCTGGCTGGGGTAGCGGTCGTCGTTGTCGTCCAGATACATCATCATCGCCTGGCCCAACTGCCTACCGTGAGCAAGGCACTTGTTGGCATAGGCGTTTTCTCTCGCCTTCACAAACACTGGGAACAAGATCGCGGCAAGGATGGCGATGATGGCTATGACCACCAGAAGCTCGATGAGCGTAAAGCCCCTTTGTGCGCGCATATTTGACACCTCCGCTGTGTGTCCCCCACCGGTGGGCATACGCGGCTCGTAATGGCAGACGTGCGTCTTCCCCTCTCCCGGGGGCAAACTTACCGGGTCATTCGAATCGTTCCCTGAACGAGGTTAAGAGTAGCTTGTGCCCTTGACCTCCGAACCCGAAACCCAGGCCGCCGGGCGACGGCAACTTAGATCGAGATTCCGTGCCTATGCGGCCGGTCCATGTTGTGATTGGTGTATCTAACCGGTGCCCAGCCGCATCCGGTCTCCTGCCACTTTGCGTGCCCGTCCATATACACGTAGATGCTTCCCTCGCCGTGCGGGAAGTACGGCGTGACCACCGGTCCGCCGGCATACATCTCGACCAGTATGTCCGGTCCCAGCGAATAGCAGCAGGCAAAAACCTTCTTGGAAGCCACTCCCGGCCGGCCATATTTGGCCCTGTCTTCGCCGAGCACCTCCGTCAGCACCCGGCCGATCAACCGTCCGCTCGCGTCCGGCTCAGTGAAACCGGTGTCCGGGTAGTTCACGGCGTATCTGACAAGCGGGCCCCCGAAGAAGAACCAGCTGCACCTGTAACCGTAGGCGTATTTCATTCCGTACGGTCCGCTCGGATACGGGCAGATCCAGATATCCTGGCTCTTAACGTATTTCTTGAGCTGGATGAACTTGAACTCGTTGAGCGGTACGACGCCCCACGTCCAGGTTTTGTCCCTCCACGACCAGGTCCACTTATAGTTGGCGAACTCGGCCCGCATCTCGTCAGTAGCCGCGCTCGGGAAGCGGCCGCTGTAGTCGTCGAGGTACAACATCATCGCCTGGCCCAGCTGCCTACCATGTGCGAGACACTTGCTCGCGTAGGCGTTCACTCTGACCTTCACAAAAACAGGAAACAGCATCGCCGCCAGCACCGCGATGATGGCGATAACAACCAGAAGCTCGATCAGGGTGAAACCCTTGCCTGCTCTCATCTGCGCACCCCCTATAGTGGATGACCATTCGTAGTATGATGGGATATTATATGCCGGGAAGCCGAATCGCGCAAGAACATTCTGTGCAGGGTATCGGTTCGGTTTTGCCGGCGCTAATGCCAGGGACCCACTCATCCTGAATTCGGCTCAGGATCCATCCATTTGGCGCCTGCATCCCGCATGGTGAAACAAGTTCGCCACGACGTAATTCCCGCCAAACTGAACTGTCCCTGCGAAAGCCATTGCGCTTGCACGCGTTGCCGGCGATTCTCCGTTCAATGAGCGCCGAGTCGCCTCAAACGCCGGGTTTGAGCTCTATCGCAACAACCTCTGCGGCCTCTCGGAGACCACTCCCATCGTCTTGTTTATTATTGGCACTCCGCGGCTCAACATGGAATCGGCGGCTTGCTACCGCAGATTGAGCCGTGTTCTCGCCTGCCGCGGTCCGCGGCCAACCACAGCCGGCCGTCTCTGTGCCATCCCCCACAGCATAGGGCCTACGCAATACCGCCCCGCGCGGCACACAAACCTCACGAGTCGCACACTAATGATGCGGCCTGTCCATGTGGTGGTTGGTGTACCTGACGGGTGCCCACCCGCAGCCGGTCTCGTGCCACCTGGCGTGTCCGTCAAGGTAGACGTATATGCTGCCGTCCTTGTGCGGATAGTAAGGAGTTATCACAGGGCCTCCGGGATACGCCTCAACAGGTATGTCCGGCCCGAGCGCGTAGCAGAAGGCGAATATTTTCTTCGACGCCACACCCGGCCGCCCGTACTTGGCCCTGTCCTTGCCCAGAACCTCGGTGATCAGACGACCCCGGCCCGGATTGTTGGTCGGCTCGTCATAAGGGTCCTCCTGGAAGGGCGTGTCTGGGTAGTTTGTACGGTCCTGACCGTACCCTATCTTCGACCTGATAAAGAACCAGCTATTGCGATAACCGAACGCGTACTTCGTGCCGTAAGGTCCGCTTGGGCTGGGACATATCCATATCTCTTTGTTCTTTTTCGTGTATTCGGCGAGCTGGATGTAGGCGAACTCGTTGAGTCGGCCTACAGTCCATGTTTCGACTCCCGGAGCGTAAGGCCAGTCGTATACCCAGGAATAACCGGCGAATTTTGCGAGAGCCTCATCGCTTGCCCGGCTGGGGAATCGGCCGTTGTTGTCGTCGAGGTACATTAGCATAGCCTGGCCCAGTTCCCGGCCGTGCGCCAGACATTTTGACGTCTGCGCGCTCTGCCTGGCACTCAAGAACACCGGGAACAGCATAGCTGCCAGGATCGCGATTATCGCGATCACAACCAGAAGTTCAATAAGTGTGAAGCCTTTGCGCATGTTCGCACCCCCCTGCACTTTGCGCTGCTGTACCTTTTACTATCCGTCAGAAGCACTGTTTTCGCAACAGGTCTTAACCGAGCTTCTTGCGATATAACGCAAACCCGCCGTCGGCGTCCAAAGACCGCCGCCCTGAAAGCGGGGCTCAGACGTCGTCAGCAGTCTGTCGCTTTCTCACAGCCGAGTGAACGTATCGGTGGAAACCCACCGATAACTCAAAACTTGACCACGTCGCCAGCGGCACAGGCAAGAACGGCGGGGCTGACGCTGTTGTCGAGTTTTCCCTCGGCCCGCCAGTACTCGCCGGCCCGCGCGTTATTCGGCGCTGCGACCTTGATCACTATACCCGAACCGTCGTCAATATAGAACTCGGACTCCGTCGGCGCGGGGCTGTCCAGAACCTTTCCCCAGAGCACAACGTTCATGCCTGGGTCAGCCTCCCCCGAGGCCATAAGCCCCGAAGTTGCGTCCCGGTTGCTCATGCCCACAACAATGCCGCCCTCGAAGTCGTAGACGGTCTCGACTCCGTTGACGCCGATCACCAGCTTGTCCGCGTAGGCGTCGATGCCGGAACCTTCTCGCCACCACTTCCAACCGGGCACCCACGTCCCGCCTTCCGGATTGTAGATCTTGAACTGGGACTTGCCGCCGCCACATACGATAGATATGCTGGTTTGTGTTTGGTTCGCGAGCTTCCAATCGCTATTCCATCCGTCTGTTAAGTCCCCGACAACTGGAGTGTCGAACTTCATTGGGTTCGAACCCACATATCTAGTCTTGACCCAGTTCCAGTCGCCCCAGCAGTTGCTGCTTCCCTGATACGAAAGCTCCCAGTGCGGATGGCCATCCGAGGCCATCAGGTCCCATTCTTGCCATACCCCGAGTCCTACATGGTACTGTGCGTTCCATCCGTACGGCCTGAAATGGAACCGTCTCTGCTGAGCGCTGTCGGCGCTGTTAGTGATGATCTCGACTATCGGCGGCTGTCCGCCCGGGTCGGTCATGATGCCCTCATACGCGAAATCCCGGGCAGCAAGGAAGGTGTAAAGCTTGAACGAGGTGATGTCATTCAAAGCGACACCCGACAGCGCATTAGTGCCCAAATATACTTTCTGAAGCGGGTCAGTGAGGTAACCCGGAGGCGTGGTGGGCGACAGCGTCTGCATATGAAACGCGCCGCTGCCCGCAGGCGCGCCTGGAACTTCCTTGACGAACTCTCCTACCGGGTTCACGTCGTACGAGTTCGCCTGGAACCCCAGCTTCCAGCCGTTCATGTTACCAGGTTGAACAACGACCCTCGTCTGCGCCGTCGCCGAGCTGACGGCCCCGACCAGAACGACCAGCAGGACTGCAATCACACAAACTCTAACAAAACCCTGCATTATCCCGTTCTCTCCCTTCACACACTCTTACGTCGCGACGCCAGTCATCCAATGATACTATCATTTTGTAGTATACACCGGAAAACGGGATTTGTCAAGGGGTTATTGCGACCAGAATCCGCCATCTCCGCTTATGGGGTAGCAGTAGTAAGTCGGCCGAGGGCCGTTTTTGGAGCCGGTTAGGGCT
>JBMFPI010000148.1:479-8424 GCA_049969195.1 Armatimonadota bacterium | reverse complement strand
GTAGTGGGCACCGAATGGGAAGTGCCGATTCAGCAGGCCTCCGCCATCGTTACGCTGCCAAAGGACGCACCGGCAGGCTCCATACGCACGAAGAGTTATACTGGGTACTATGGCTCCCTGGGCTCGCAAGTTGTGAGCGATACCCCGGACAACCACACTGCCCGCTTCCGAACCACACAGCCGCTGTCGCCTGGTGAGGCATTTACAATCGTGGTCGGGTGGCCGAAGGGGATCGTCACGCCGCCACCTTTCAAGAAAGAGGCAATCTGGTTCGTTACCGACAACGGCTACTTCTTTCTGGTGCCCATCTTCGTGATCGCTCTGACAATATACTGGATAAAGGTCGGCGCGGACCCGCAGACGGGACGGTCTGAGATGGT
Source organism: Armatimonadota bacterium (assembly GCA_049969195.1). Lineage (GTDB taxonomy): Bacteria > Armatimonadota > UBA5829 > UBA5829 > UBA5829 > CALJES01. The sequence continues at coordinate 8,044 of JBMFPI010000148.1, read as the reverse complement.
GACTTACGATCCGCCCGATAATCTGACCCCTGCCGAACTAGGGACCCTGATCGACGAGAAAGTAGACATGCGGGATATATCCGCCTCCATCGTGGATCTTGCCGTTAAGGGTTTCATCACGATTAAGGAGACGACCCAGAAAGGCTTCTTGCGCACAACAAGCGATTTTACGCTCGAGCTTACGAAACCGTATGACGAGGTCGTCAACGACAGCAGTCTGACGGCGTTTGAAAGATCGCTCATACGCAGCCTATTCGAAGGCAAGCAGTTCTGTGTAATCTCGGCTCTCAAGCACCAGTTCTACGTTCACATACCGGCGCTGCAGAAGCAGTTGTATCGGTCGATGGTCAAGCGGGGCTACTTCACGCACTCGCCCGAATCCGTGCGCAAGACCTACTACGGCGCCGGCATTGCGATCATTGTGGCGGGCGTTTTTCTGTTTTTCATATCATTTGCAGATGGTGTGCCTTTCAGGGTGCCGACGGGCTGGGGCGTCGCCGTTGCGCTCTGCGGGGTGATACTGGCGATAGCCGCACGGACCATGCCCAGGAAAACCCCCAGGGGCAAAGACGTGTTGCTGGCCGCACGCGGGTTCGAGGAGTACCTGTCGCGTGCCGAGAGGCAGTTGATCGAGCATCAGCAGAGACAGAACTACTTTGAGAAATTCCTGCCTTATGCGATGGTGTTCGGTATCGCCGACAAGTGGGCAAAGGCGTTCGACGGTATTCAGACCGTGCCGCCACAGTGGTATTCAGGCCCCGACGGCACATTCCGCCCCGTGTTGTTCGCCCATCACATCAACGATGCCACGAACAGCTGGGCGAGCACGATGGTATCCCAGCCCCGCTCAAGCGGATCGGGCCGCGGGGGCTTCTTCTCCGGTGGCTCCGGGTTCAGCGGCGGCTTCTCCGGTGGCGGCGGTGGCGGAGGAGGCGGAGGCGGGTGGTAGCTCCGGTGTGCGACTTCCGTCACACATTCGCTTGCTCACGACTGGTGTAATTCAAATCTCAGGCTGTCACGACAGGCGCGCTTTCGGCGGGGGTTGTTCCGCCTGGCACAGATGCGTCGAACTGCCGAGGGCGCTGGGTTTGCGTTCTATCCCAACAAGCTCGATCTCTGGAGGCCAGCTCTGAACCGCGAGTTGCTCAACGAAGCAAAACAAATAGTCTGTGACCTGGACGGCAGGCCGAACGTGGTTTGCGTTTCTGCCGAGGAGGCCCGTCGGCTGTCCGAGCCGTTCGGCACGAAGACCGCGTCAGGCAGCTACAACTACGTTTCCAGCGTCAAGAACCTGAGCACGGCGCTCACCGTCTACCTCGGCAGCGCGCAGGTTGAGCAACAGGTGCTCACGCAGAAAAAACGCGACATCAAGAAAAGCGCCCCGGAAACGCTCGCGCGCTTGAAGAGCTACCTCGCGCACGCCCCACTTGCGCGCATCGATTGCACGACAGGCAACAACACCAGCTTCGCTCCGGCGTGTTCGCTGTTCGTCTCGATGTATCGCCCGGATAGTATCCGCCTTGCGCATATGACGGCGCAAACGCTCTTCCCGGCAAGACGAGCTTCCGCCGCCGACCTGACCGTTGTCGCCGTGCCCGAGTGGCCTGAGAAGGAACGGCAGGTGCTCGTGTTTCCCGAGGTAGGCGTAACGTTCGTTCTGGGGTCGGACTACTTCGGCGAAGTAAAAAACGCGTTCCTGCGGATGGCGATGTGGCTCGCCAAAGAACGCGGGATGCTTGGCCTGCACGCGGGTACCAAGACCATGCGCGCTCTGGGTCCTGACGGTCGCATACACCGCGTGGGGATGATTATGTTTGGCATCACCGCTACCGGCAAGACCACTCACTCCTGCCACGACCACGGGCTGGACCTGCCCGGCGAAGGCGTGGAGATAGCACAGGATGATGTTGTTTTCTGGCGGGCGGATGGGTCGGCTCTGGGGAGCGAACGCGCGCTTTATATCAAGACGGATGACCTCAACCCTGACGATCAGCCGTTGCTGTATCGCGCGGCAGTGCAGCCGGAAGCGATTCTGGAAAACGTAGAGGTGGACTACCGGGGTGAGGTCCACTTCGACGGCCGCACGCTCACGGCCAACGCACGCGCGATTGCGCCGCGGTCCGGTCTGGGACCACTTGCCGTGGAGAGTATCGACTTACCGCCGGTCGACGAGCTTGATCGGCTGGTGCTGGCGTTTATGGTGCGCGAGTATACGGTAGTGCCGATTGTAAGCAGGCTTAAACCCGAACAGGCCGCAATAGCCTTTATGCTGAGCGAATCCATCGATGCGACCGGAGCGGAACAGCAGCCGGTGATCACATCCAGCGGAATCGCGGGGAGTCCGTACGTGATCGGGGATGCGGCGGTTGATTGCAATCTGTTCTGCCGGTTCGTACAATCACACGGACCGAGGGTTGAGTGTTATATGCTCAACACGGGCGGGGTCGGTGAGCTTGTGGAGCACGAACTCGACGGCGCACGGCGGTTGCGGCGCAAGGTGACCCGGATCAGCATTCCAGAAATGGCTGCAGTAATTCGAGCGATAGTACGCGGCACGATCCAATGGCGCGAGGACCCAAACTGGAGCGTCGAGACGCCCGCGTATGTGGACGGCGTCGATATCTCACGGTTTGAACTCGACCAGCATTACGACCAGGACAAGATCGACGCGCTCATAGCACAGATTCGGCTGGAACGCCTGCGTTACGCGGAGCAGTTCCCAGACCTCGACCCGGCTGTGCGCGCGGCGGCGGAGTTCTGAGTAGACTTTTTGTACTTCCGAATGATCCGGGCGATGCTCTGAGCGATGACGGCCCTTTTAGAAGAGGAAACTACGCGATGACGATCCAACCCCCCCTCCCCCTCTAGGAGAGGGCTGGGGTGAGGGCCACATGCGTTCCATGACATCAAATTCTCCGCCCGCCGGTTTGACGAGCCGCCGCAAATGTTGTAGATTATCTTGCGTGGGGGATGCCGTCTGATGGAGCAATTGTGGGCGCCTTGGCGCCTTGAGTATATCCTGGACGAGAGGCAGGAGGGATGCATCTTCTGCCGCTTTCCGCAAGAAAACGAGGATGAGAAGCGCCTGATCCTCTGCCGCGGGGAACACGCTTACGTGATAATGAACGCGTTTCCCTACTCCAACGGGCACCTGTTGATACCGCCCTACCGCCATGTGGCGGACCTGGCGGAACTCACGGACGAGGAAAGCCTCGAGATAATTCAGCTCTCAAGGAGAAGTTGCGCGGCACTGAGAGAAGTCTGCAAACCTGACGGGTTCAACCTTGGGATCAACCTCGGCACGGTGGCAGGCGCGGGAATCGCCGACCACCTTCACATGCACATAGTTCCGCGCTGGAACGGTGACACCAATTTCATGCCGGTCCTCGCGGACGTCAAGGTTATACCCGAGGCGCTCCAGGAGACTTACGCCAAACTAAGAACGCGTTTCTAGCGCGCGTCCCGCGAGGTGAACACACGCGAGTGCGCTTTGTTTGCGATTATGGGCGACAGGAATGTAGTTGACGCAATAGAGGACCTGCGTGCCAGGTGCATGGAGTGCGTAAAATGCGAGCTGGCCCAGACCCGGCGGAACGTGGTTTTCGGCGAGGGCAATCCGGAAGCTCCGCTCATGCTGGTAGGCGAAGGACCGGGTGAGACGGAAGACGCCACCGGTCGGCCGTTTGTGGGCCGGGCCGGGGCCCTCCTCGACGAGGCGCTCGCCGCGTGTAGGATCGGACGACAGCACGTGTATATCTGCAACGTGCTTAAGTGCCGCGCGTGCGTAATCGAGAACGGCCGCGCGCGCAACCGGCCGCCCACAAGCCACGAGATCGAGATGTGTGGACCCTGGCTCGAGGAGCAGATTCGGATCATCGAGCCCGTAGTGATATTGTGCCTGGGCGCGCCCGCCGCCAGGTTCATTATCAAGAAGGACTTCAAGATGACCCAGGAGCGGGGTCAGTTTTTCCCGACCAAGTACGCGCGCTACGCAACGGCCGCACTGCACCCTGCGTATATCCTTCGGCAAATGGGGGAGAACTACGACGGAGGGAAGTCGCTGCTGATTGCGGACATCGAGGCAGCGCGCCGCAAAGTAATAGAGGCACGAAAAGAACCCAAGCTGACCTTGTTCTGAACCCGAAAGGAGGTGCTGGAGTGAAACGTGTTTCGATTGCTTTTTTCGTGATTTCGTTGCTTGCCGTGCCTGGGGCCTTGGTCGGTCAACAGCCGAACGGCTCGCAGCCGAATGCGCCGGCAATCAGGCTGGAGCCGCGCCCGTGTGCGCTTATGGCGCTTAGGTTTATTAGGTCCTCGCTGGTGCCGAGGCTCACGAGAGACCTGGGCCTGACCGACGAGCAGGCAACCAGAGCCTCGGAGCTACTAAGCAAGGCCGATGAGAAGATGAGTCCCCTGATCGAGGAGCAGCGGCGAGCGACAGAGGAGTTCGCCAGGGCACTCGCCAAACCCGACTCAAGTCACGCAGCGCTTGTGGCCGCGTTCGAAAAAGCGATGAAGACTGAGACCGCCCTCGCATCAGAATTGATCAAGACGCTGTTCGCGCTGCGCGACCTCCTGAACGATCAGCAGAAAGAGCAGTTCAACAAACTCGTGGAGATGCAGACCAGGCCGTGGACGAGGGAAGCCGTCGTGTCAGGCTCGGGATCTCAGCCCACCCCCGCACCAGGCGCCCAATCCCCGGCACCGACTCAGCCGGGGAAGTAGACTTTTGCCCGGCCGGCTAAAGTAGCGGTTGACAAGGCTTGCGGGCATCGTCTAGAATAATATGTGAGCTGCGGTTCACCTCCCCATTCCACACCAGCCGCACGCTCAAAACTGAATAGAAAACCGAATACAAAACACAGCGCCGAGTCCCCGGCAGCCGTCGGGGAGCGGAGGACCCGACATAACAAGGGGCGAATCCCGACGAAAATCGGGAGGGGTCGTCTTCCTATCCCAGCCCGACAGCTAACTCCGCAGGCGCGGCAGGAAGACCCCGACGAAACAACGGCTGCGGAAATCGGGCACTCCGCAGCCTTTCTCATAACCATCAGGCTGTTGCGACAGGCGCGTTCTCGTTCCATCGCAACGAGCTCATAACCGGGCCTCGCCCGTCCGGGTTTGACGTGCAGGGTCGTTATCAACCGTCGGTTCAGTCGAGCCGACCAATATTGCCGGTAAACCAAACACGGCAGGTTCGATTCGGCGATCAGGCTGCGAGAGGCGCGATGACTTTGGCATGAGATTCGTCCAGTTTGCCGATTGCCACCTTGACTCCTCGATCGGAGGGGCGCTCGGCCTGCCGGACACGAAGAAGGCCGAGCTGCAAGAGGACATTCGCCGGGCGGTCGCACGCGCGTGCGCATTGGCTGCAGACCGTGAGGCGGACCTGGTTCTGATCCCCGGCGACCTCTTCGACTACGAGTGCCTGAAACCCGATACGGTGAGCTTTCTGCTTGAGCTTTTCCGCGGGCTCAGCCCCATTCCCGTTTTCATCGCGCCGGGCAATCACGACAGCCTGCGCCCCGGCAACCCGTATCTGCCGAACTCGGGGGTCGAATGGCCTGAAAACGTGCGCATATTCCGCACGGGCGAGTTCGAGACTATCACCATCAACGGGGCGGAGTGGGCCGTCACGGGCATCGCACACGCGCACCGGGGAATTACCGATCGGCTGGTCGCTACTTATATTCCCCGTACTGACGCAGGAGTCAACGTTCTGTTGTTTCACGGATCGCGGGACGGCTATCGGCCTTCGGACAAGGAGAACGTCCTCCCGTTCTCCGACCACGAGCTTGCTTCTCAAGGATTTGTATACGCGGCTATCGGACATTACCACTCCTTTGGGCAGATCACCGGCGGCGGGCGCATTGTAGGGGCCTACTCCGGCTGCATCCAGGGCCGCGGTTTGGACGAAACCGGGGAGAAGGTCGCGATCGTGGGCGAGATAGGCGCGGACCTGAGGGTAACCCTCGAACGGGTCGAAGTGTCGGAGAGGCGTATCGTGGCGGTGGAGGTCGATCTGACGGGGGCATCGGGCACTGAGTCGGCCCTGGCCCGGATCGAAAACGCAATTGCCGGGTCGGGCGCGCGGCCGCAAGACATTGTGAGCCTCCAGTTGCGAGGGTCCTGGGCGGGACAGGTTGATCTCGACGTTACGGCCCTCGAGCGCTCAGCGGGGTATTTCCACCTGAGGATATGTAAGTCGGGGCTCAGGCCGGAATATGACCTGGAAGCGCTCGCGAGTGAGTCCGCCGCAGCCCCGCTGAGGTCGGCCTTTGTTCGGAAGATGCTCGATCTTAGGAACGCCGCCCGCGACCCCGAGGAGGCTGCCGTGATTACCGATGCAGTCTACTACGGCCTGGCCGCGCTCGACGGCCGCTCGCCGGAGCCTCGCGATGTGGATTGAATCGCTCACAATTCGGGGCTTCGGGTGTCTTGCGCGCGGGCGCCGGTTCGAGTTCCCACGCGACAGGGCTATGCTAATCATCGGCGAGAACGAGCGCGGCAAGTCCACCCTAGCAGCCGCCATCGTCGCCGGCTTGTGCGGCTTCCCCCAGAGAAAAGCCTCGGGGGAAACTATCAAGATGAGCAACGTTTACAGGCCATGGGACGGCGGCTCGTACGCCCTTGAGATGGAAATCGAGGCCGGCGGCACGCGCCTGGTGGTCGAACGAGACTTCGACAGGGACTTATTCGTCGTCCGCGACGCCGCGACCGGTCGCAACGTTAGCGCCGAGTTCGAGCGTGATCTTGCCGAGCAATTTCTGCGCCTGCCACGTGACGATTTCCGACGCATAGCGTTCATCTCAGGAAAGGATGTCAGCCAGTTCAGCTCCTCGGCAAACCTGCGCGAGCGGCTGGCGGCGGTAGCGGACGGCACCGCAACCGATTCAGGCGCTGAGACCGCATTGTCCTTGCTGCGTGACGCAAAATACCCGTTCGAGGGCAGCTCGATCAAGCCCGAGACGGCCGTCAAACGCATTAGCGGCGTGATAGAGGAGAAGTTGCGCCGGATGAGAGAGCTGGACGCGGAGCTGGAGGCCGCCTCCGATCAGGTACGCGTCCTCGATGAACTCTATGCCCGGCGGCGGGACCTGGCGCACCGGTCCGCGCAGCTGGATGCCGAATACTTCCGCGCGCGTCTTGCGGAAGTCCGTGAGAAGATCGCCGCCGTGCAGGCCGACATCAATGAGCGTGAACGCCTTATACGCGAGCTGAAAGAGCTCGAGCCGTACGCCGCATTCCCCATAGAGCGCCGCAGCCAGCTGGAACGGTCTATCGACCGTCAGCGGGATATCGCAAGACAGATCGACGAGAAACTGGGCGTGCAACAGTCGCTGCAGTCCGAGGCCGATCGCCTCCAGGTAGACATCGACGGGCTGAAGCAGTTTTCTCTGGCCACTGACGACGACCTCGTGGGACTTGCGGCTTCGGCGGATGCTCTGGAGGAGGCCGAAAGTGCGGTCGCGGCGGCTCAGCACACCGCAAGCGTGGCGTCGGGATGGAGAAGCAGGCTTGCGGGCCGGGTTCTGGCAGCAATTGGCGCGCTGTGCGTTATCGCG
>JBMFPI010000148.1:0-469 GCA_049969195.1 Armatimonadota bacterium | reverse complement strand
CGTCGACAGGCGCGCTAGCGATGCGGCCCGGCGTCGTCACCGCGGGCATTGTCGGGCTGATCTTCGGATTGCTTGCTGCGGCCGCCGGCATGTATGTTCTGATCCGATCTGCCGCCGCCGAAGCATCTCTCCGGCAGGCGATGGAGACGTTCAGACAGGCAAGAGACCGGGCCGAGCGCAGGCTGTCGGCTGTAGGCGTACGGGTCGACGATAGATCGGACCCGATGGAGGTTCTGAACCGCACTCGCGACGCTCTCCGGAACTATCTCACTGCACGAAACCGCCTAAACGAGCTCAATCGTGAGACGCTTTCCAATGAGCGGGAGCTCGAGCACCTGAGAAATCGAGCAGAGGAAGAAAGACGGTTCATCGGCTCAGTCTTGCGAGACGCGGGCATAGACGATTCTTTGCCGCTTGAGGAGGCGCTGATCCGCTTCAGAGAAGCTGAAAAGAAACACGCGCGGTATCG